>JAUZOW010000001.1 GCA_030706225.1 Bacteroidota bacterium
CAGCCCATGAATGATTAAATGAATACATTCTTTACACGAGTCCCTGAGCCAGCATGGCTTCAGCGACTTTGACAAACCCACCGATATTGGCTCCTTTCACATAATTGATGAAGCCGTCGGATTCAGTTCCCCATTTCATGCAATTCTTGTGAATATTGATCATGATGGTGTGGAGCTTGGCATCCACTTCTTCACGCGACCAGCTCATACGCATAGAGTTCTGTGACATTTCCAACCCGGAGGTTGCGACTCCGCCGGCATTGGCGGCTTTTCCGGGGCCATAGAGAATTTTTTTACTCAGGTAAAGCTCAATGGCTTCCGGAGTGGATGGCATGTTAGCTCCTTCCGAAATGCATAAACAATCATTCTTGATGAGAATTTTTGCATCATCTCCTTCGATTTCATTCTGGGTCGCACAAGGCAATGCAATATCGCATTTTACTTCCCATGGACGCTTACCGGCGAAATACTTTGCTTCTGCATACTTATCGCAGTATTCCCTGATTCTTCCTCTACGGATATTTTTGAGATTCATTACAAAGGCCAGTTTTTCGGCATCAATGCCTTTCGGGTCATAAATATACCCATCGGAATCGGATAGGGTAACTACTTTGGCTCCAAGCTGGGTAGCTTTTTCAGTTGCATACTGGGCGACATTTCCCGAACCTGAAATAGCAATGATTTTCCCTTTGAAATCAAGATTTCTGGTCTTGAGCATCTCCTGGGCAAAATAAACTGCGCCATAACCGGTAGCCTCCGGACGAACCAGGCTTCCTCCCCATTCCAGTCCTTTCCCGGTCAGGACACCTGTGAATTCATTACGTAAACGCTTGTACTGGCCAAATAAATAGCCGATTTCACGACCGCCAACCCCGATATCTCCGGCAGGGACATCGGTATCCGGGCCGATATGACGCGATAATTCAGTCATAAAACTTTGACAGAACCGCATGACTTCATTATCTGACTTCCCTTTCGGATCGAAATCACTTCCTCCTTTTCCTCCACCCATAGGCAATGTAGTCAGACTGTTCTTGAATACCTGTTCAAAAGCAAGGAACTTCAGAATGCCCAGATTTACGGTAGGATGGAAGCGTAAACCACCTTTGTACGGACCGATTGCACTGTTCATCTCTATCCGGTATCCCTTGTTGATCTGGATCTCTCCCTTATCGTCAGTCCATGGAACCCGGAATAGAATAACCCGTTCGGGCTCGGCAATCCTTTCCAGAATCTTGGCGGTTTTGTATTTCGGGTTTTCTTCAATGAATGGGATCAGGGATTCAGCGACCTCTTTGACTGCCTGGTGAAATTCCTTTTCACCCGGATTTTTTGCAATGATCTTAGCCATAAAATCATTGATCCTTTGTTCGATTGCTTGATTTGCCATAGGTGATTGATTTAAAGGTTGTTGTTATATTATCCTTAAGCAAAAATATTTAAAAGAAATTCCATTTCAATGAAAAAAACACTTGATTATTTGATTTAATATGCTTATATTCAATAAGATACGTAAGTTACTTACGGTCTTTGGTGAATGTTACTTAAAATTTTGTACGTAAACCTCTTATCTTGCTAATAATCATTATTTTCCTCTTTGTTTTAGTTAAAAAATATCTTTATCTTTACAAAGAATCTTCAAAGATATTTCCTGACTTTAAATTTGGAAAATCATGAACCTCCCTGATGAGCAAACCGGTTTAAGTCATAACAACAAGCTATCTTCGGACGTCAACAAAATGATGTATGATAGCCGTGAAAGGTTAAAAGAGCTTACGGCAATCAATGAGACTACCATGATCATTCGCCAGGAAAAGTCAATCCCTGATACATTGCAGGAGATTTGTCAAATCCTTCCGGCAGCATGGCAGTATCCTGAGCATACGGAAGCAAGGATCCTGTTTGATGATATGGAATTTATGACGGAAGGTTATCGTGAGACCTCCTGGAAAATGGAGCAACCTTTCGAGACAATTGATAATATTCAGGGGAAGATTGAGATTTGTTATTCACAGGAATTCCCGGAAATGGATGAAGGACCTTTCCTGAAAGAAGAAAGGAATCTGATCATTAACCTGGCAAGCCTGATGGAAGGATATCTGAATGGAATCAAAGGGAAAGAGGGAAGATATGTAACGCGGGAGCGTTTGAAAGAACTATCGGCTATTAATCAGACGACCAGTATCCTCCGGGCGGGCAAACCTGTTGAAGAGGCTCTTCACCAGATTTGTCTTGTTCTTCCCAAAGCCTGGCAATATCCTGAATTTGCTGTTTGCCGGATCCGGTATGGTAACATTGAAGTTCAAAGCTTCGGCTTCCGTGAAACCCAATGGATACAAAAACAAACCTTTGAGACGATTGACAATCAGGAAGGCTTAATTGAAATATTTTACCTGAAAGCATTTCCTCAATCCGACGAAGGACCCTTCCTGGAAGAAGAACGTCATCTGATCATTAATCTGGCAAACCTGATCGCAGGTTATCTGAACAGCGTGAAAGGAAAAGCCATCCTCCGGAAAAATATTGAGAAAGCTGCTCCTCCAAAAGAAATTCAGGAAGGAGAATCGGTCAAATACAGTCGTCAGTTATTGCAGACCTTCCTGAACCGGCAGAACTATAACCGGGATGTTTATCATGATCTGATGCCTTTCAAAGTCAAGGAAATCCTTTTAGTAGCTAATCTTTACGATGCTTACAGTATTGAAAAGGAAGGCCGCTTCTCCGAGCATGTTCTGGGAGAATTTTACCAGCTCAGCTTAAGTACAATGCCCCGAATCACAGGGGTTTCAACCATTGAGGAGGTCTTCGAGCAACTCAACATGAAACATTATGACCTGGTCATCATCATGATGGGAACGGATAAGAAATTCCCGATGGAATTAAGTCATAAGATCAAGGATAAATTCCAATATATACCTGTTTTCCTGCTGCTGAACAGTAATATCGACATGGCGCTCATTGAAAATGAACGGGAGCAGCTGATCTGGATCGACCGGATTTTCGTCTGGAATGGCGATTCCAAGATCTTCTTTGCCATGATCAATTACCTGGAAGATAAAATTAATGTGGAAAACGATACCCATATAGGAATGGTCCGGGTCATCCTCCTTGTGGAAGATGATCCGGAATATTATTCTCTTTATCTCCCCATGCTTTATAATATTGTATTGGAGCAGACAAAGAATATTATTGAAGATGTTACAACCGATGAGCTTTACCGTATTCTCCGGTTGAAAGCCCGTCCCAAAATATTGCTTGCATCTACATTTGAAGAGGCAATGTACATTTTTGGGAAATATAAAGAATTTATGCTTTGCCTGATCTCTGATGTGAAATTCAAGAAAGACGGCAAATTGAACGATAATGCGGGTTTTATGCTGGTAAAGCAGATGCGGAAAGAGATTCGGGACCTTCCGATTGTTCTGCAATCTTCCAACGATACCAATCTTGAAAAAGCGTATGAGTTGAAAGCCTCTTTTATCAAGAAAAATTCTGATACTCTTCTTCAGGATTTCAGAAGCTTCATTACCCATTACCTTGGATTTGGAAATTTTATCTATCGCGATCAGGAAGGCCATCAGATAGCTGTTGCACGTTCACTCAAAGAATTCGAGGAATTTCTACGTACCATTCCGGATGAATCCCTTGTTTATCATGGCCGGAAAAATCATTTTTCGCTATGGTTAATGGCCAGAGGAGAAATTCAGGTGGCTAAAATCCTGAACCCGGCGAAGGTCACTGATTTTAAAGACCCGGCAAGTTTGAGGGAATATCTGATCAATGTTATCGAGCATTTCAGAAATGAACAGAATAAGGGGAAAGTAATTCCTTTTGAAGAAAAATCCATTACCGACGAAACCAATATCCTCAGCCTCACGGAAGGAGCATTGGGCGGAAAAGGCAGAGGGCTTGCATTCATCAACACACTGATCTATAATTATGATTTTTCCAGGCATGTTCCTAACATCAATATCCGCACACCCAAAACATCCATCATCGGGACCGATGAATTTGAGTACTTTCTTGACCGGAATAAGTTGAGGGAACTGGCTGTTTTTGAAACAGACTATGAAAAGATCCGCGAAGCATTTGTTGCAGGCAAATTGACTGAATCCCTGATCCGGAAGCTGAAGCTGATCATAAAATATATCACCAAGCCTCTTGCTATTCGTTCTTCCGGTTTGTTTGAAGATTCTCTGAACCAGCCTTTCGCCGGGATATTTGAAACCTATTTGATTCCTAACAATCATCCCGATCCAAGGATCCGGCTCGAACAACTTATGACAGCCATCAAGCTGGTATATGCTTCGGTATATTCCAGAATAGCTAAAGGATATATTGAAGCAGTACATTACAAGATTGAACAGGAGAAGATGGCAGTTGTTATTCAGGAAGTTGTTGGTAATCAGTATGAAGATGTATATTACCCTCACGTCAGTGGCGTGGCGCAATCGCACAACTACTATCCGTTTGCTCATATGAAACCCGAAGAGGGATTTGCCGTGATTGCCCTCGGCTTGGGAAGATATGTCGTGGAAGGGGATCGGGCATTCCGGTTTGCACCGTTATATCCTACCCTGGAAATCAATTCTCCAAAGGATCAGTATAAAGGTTCACAGGTATATTATTATGCTGTTGACCTGAAAAAAAAGGATGTAAATCTGTTGGAAGGAGAAGATGCAGGTCTCCGGAAACTGGATATTGAAGATGCCGAGCGCCATTCTACGTTGAAACATTGTGCATCGGTTTATTCCGTCGATATGAACCGGATCATCCCGGGATTGGGACAACCGGGCCCAAGGGTTGTTAATTTTGCTGATATATTGAAATATAATTACATCCCGCTGGCTAAAACCATTGAAGTGGTTCTGGATGTGGTCAAAGAAGCCCTGGGGGCTCCGGTTGAGATTGAATTTGCGGTTGACCTGAACAAAGACTCCGAGTTCAAGGCATCTTTTTACCTGTTACAGATCAAGCCACTTATTGGCAGTACCCAGGAATATGAAGTGGATATGAATAAGATCGATCCCGAAAAGATCCTTTTATTTTCAGAAAAGGAAATGGGGAATGGATTGATAGATGATATCCGGGATGTTGTTTTTGTGGATCCGGCATCGTTTGACAAATCCAAAACCATTGAAATGGCTGCCGAGATGGAAAAGATCAATAGTGAGATGATCCGGAAAGGACGGAATTATATTCTCATCGGACCGGGACGTTGGGGTACGCGTGATCGCTGGATAGGAGTTCCTGTTGTCTGGCCCCAGATTTCCAATGCAAAAGTAATTGTGGAAACAAGCCTGGAAGATTTTCCGCTGGATGCGTCTTCCGGTTCACACTTTTTTCATAATGTGACATCTATGAATGTTGGGTATTTTTCTGTACAGCCAGAAATTTCAAAAAGTTTTATCCGTTACGATGTCTTAAATGCACAGAATACTTTGCGCAAAACAGAGTATTTCCGTATTGTACGCTTTGATAAGCCAGTGATTGTGAGAATGGACGGGAAAAAAAGAATTGCTGTCATAAGCTGGCAGAATGGACAATAAAAGAATGCACATAAATGAATTTTACAATAGCTTTTAATAACTATTATAAAAACATCCTATGCGTGTTTCAAGAATTTATCCATCCATCAACCGGAAATCCAATATCCAGGTTGATATTTCATTACTGGATCCCCTTCTTCAGAAATACAAGGGTATTAAAGGAAATCTGATCCCTTTGCTTCAGGGGACTCAGGAAATATATGGGTTCATTCCCCGTTCTGCTTTTGAGCGGATTTCGGATGAAACAGGGCTTCCATTGAGCAAAATGTACGGGGTAGCTACCTTTTATGCCCAATTCCGGCTTCATCCTGTCGGCAAACATATTATCAAAGTTTGTCATGGCACTGCCTGTCATGTTCAGAATGCCAACTTAATTTCTGAAGCCATTGAGGAAGAGCTGTGCGTAAAAGACGGTGAGACCACAGAAGATCATTTTTATACGCTGGAATCGGTTGCCTGCCTGGGATGTTGTTCCCTTGCACCGGTCATGATGGTAGGGGATCATGCCTACGGGAAACTAACCGGTACAAAAGCTACCCGGATACTGAAAGAAATTCGCGATAATGAGAATAAATGATCACAAATCATTGAAGTATGTCTGAAACAACGGTGACCGTCGGACTGGGAAGTTGCGGCATTGCTGCAGGAGCCGGCAAAACATACGAAAAGATTCAGTCGATCCGGGAAACGGAAAAACTGGATTTTATTCTCCGGAAAACATCTTGTATTGGCATGTGTTACCGGGAACCTCTGGTTGAGATCCGGGATGAAACGGGAAGTTATATTTATGGCGATGTTTCTGAAGAACGTGTTGCTGAATTAATAGAAAAGCATGTCAGAAATCATGAACCTGTTCGTGAATACATTATTCAAACCGATGTGTTTAATGCTCCGGAAAATGATTTTCTGAAGTCACAGGTAAGAATTGTTCTCCGGAATTGTGGATTAATGGATCCTGAATCCATTGAAGAATATGAATCCCGGCAAGGATACCAGGCAATCCGGAAAATCATCAGCGAAAATATTTTGAGAGAAGATGTCATTAAAACAATATTGGATTCAGGATTAAGAGGACGTGGAGGCGCCGGTTTTTCGACGGGATTGAAATGGAAATACGCAAATGCCAACAAATCGTCTGAAAAATATGTGATCTGTAATGCCGATGAAGGCGATCCGGGTGCTTTCATGGACCGGTCAGTTCTGGAAGGTGATCCTCATTCGGTTTTGGAAGGGATGATCATCGCGGCTTATTCCATTGAAGCGACAGGTGGCGTCATTTATTGTCGTGCCGAATATCCCCTGGCGATTAAGAGATTGGATATAGCGATCCGGCAGGCCCGCGAAAGAGGATATCTTGGAACAAATGTTTTCGGGAAGGAAGGATTTAATTTCGATATTACAATCAAGGAAGGAGCAGGAGCTTTTGTTTGCGGAGAAGAAACCGCTCTGATCGCTTCGGTGGAAGGAGAAAGAGGTATGCCTCGCAAACGCCCGCCATTTCCTGCTCAGTCGGGACTCTGGAAAAAGCCTACAAATATCAACAATGTGGAGACTTATGCCAATGTTCCCTGGATCATCCTGAACGGTGCGGAAGCATATGCGAAATATGGAACGGAAAAAAGCAAAGGAACCAAGGTTTTTGCCCTTGCAGGGAAAGTAAAGCATTCGGGTTTGGTTGAAGTCCCAATGGGAGTGACTATCCGCGATGTCATTTTCAAGCTGGGAGGTGGAATCAAGATGGATAAACGTTTCAAGGCTGTCCAGCTGGGAGGCCCTTCCGGCGGATGTATTCCGGAAAGCCATTCCGATACCATCGTGGATTATGATTCATTGAATGCCACAGGAGCCATTATGGGCTCCGGAGGAATGGTCGTAATGGATGAAACGACATGCATGGTGGATGTCGCCAAATTCTTCCTGGATTTCACCCGGAAAGAATCCTGCGGCAAGTGCACATTCTGCCGGATGGGTACAAAACGTATGCTGGAGATCCTTGAACGAATAACAGATGGGAAAGGAGAGGAGGGCGATATTGAAAAACTGGAAGAACTGGCTTTTCAAATCCGGGATAATTCTCTTTGCGCTCTCGGACAAACTGCTCCGAATCCCGTTTTAACTACAATCCGTTATTTCCGGGATGAATATGAAGCTCATATTTTACATAAAAAATGTCCGGCAAAAGTTTGCAGACCATTACTGACGTATACTGTAGATCCTGCAAAATGTACAGGATGTATGGTTTGCCTGAAAAATTGCCCTGTTCATGCGATCACAGGAGAACGGAAAAAGATACATTTTATCGATCCGGATATTTGTACAAAATGCGGAATTTGCTTCTCAAAATGTAAATTTGACTCTATTATTGTGTCCTGATTAACCGATCATCAAGTTGAAAAATTTTTAAAATGACTGATAATTACCTGAATATTATACTTAACGGGAATAATGTCAAAGGTATTCCGGGAGAGACCATCCTTGAGCTTTCCCGTCGTCATGGCATTGAGTTACCTACTTTGTGCAATGACGATCGGCTGGAGCCATTTTCTTCTTGTTTTTTATGCGTGGTTGAAGTGGAAAATCTGAAAGGGCATCAGCCCGCCTGCTCCACGATCATTACCGAAGGAATGAAGATTACGACCGACAGCGAAAGTATACGGAAATCAAGGAAGATGGCCCTCGAGCTCCTTCTCAGCAACCATTATGCAGATTGCCTGGGACCTTGTACGCAGACCTGCCCGGCAGGTGTAGATGTCCAGGGATATATTTCATTGATTGAAAAGGGATTATACAATGATGCGGTCGCACTGATCAAGGAAACCAATCCTTTGCCTGCTGTCTGCGGCAGGGTATGTGTCCGGCCTTGTGAATTGGAATGCCGCCGGAATTTGCTGGATGATGATTTTCCCGTCGGAATCGATTACCTGAAACGATTTGTTGCTGATCGTGACCTGGAATCTCCGACAAAGTTTGTTCCTTCCGTGAAACCTTCAACCGGTAAAAAAGTTGCTGTCATCGGCGCAGGTCCCGGAGGACTTTCGGCTGCTTACTTTCTTCAGCTTGAAGGCCACAATGCCGATATCTATGAAGCTGCACCCAAATCGGGCGGATGGCTTCGCTATGGCATCCCGGAATACCGGCTGCCTAATGATATTCTGGATAAAGAAGTAAAGAATATTACCGACCTCGGAGTCCGGATCTTTTATAACCGGAAACTGGGGGATAACCTGAGCTACCGCGAAATCAGGCAGGAATATGATGCCACTATCCTGACTATTGGATCACAGAAGGGAACCGGAGTGGGCTGTGAAGGAGAGGATGCAGTGAATGTTTTTTCCGGGATCGACTTTCTCCGGAACATGGAAATGACAGGACAACGCCACGACTTTACCGGGAAAACCGTTGCGGTAATCGGTGGGGGAAATACCGCTATGGATTGCTGCCGGACAGCTGCCCGATGCAAAGCTGCAAAGGTGTATATAATATACCGGCGGACTGAAAAAGAGATGCCGGCGAATCCTATGGAGATCCATGAATCAAAGCAGGAAGGTGTGGAATATTTATTCCTTACCCTTCCTAAGAAAATTAATAAGAATGAAAAAGGGGAAGTATCCGGAATAACCTGTATCCGTATGATGCTTGGTGAACCGGATGCTTCCGGCAGACGTAGCCCGGTTCCGATCGAAGGATCTGATTTCGATATTCCGGTGGATTATATCCTGGCAGCCATCGGACAGAAAACCGATGTGAACTTTATTGACGATATCAATACTTATGCAGAAGAAGGGAAGCTGCAGATCAACCGGAAAGGTAATATTGAAGCAGATGGACAGACCCTGCAGACTGGCATTCCATCGGTATTTGCAGCAGGGGATGGCGTAACCGGACCGGCAACAATCGTTGAAGCTATTGCCCAGGCAAGAATTGCTGCATTCAGTGCGAACCTTTTCCTGGCCGGTTTACCTGTTAAACCGTTGAATAAACCTTTTATCAGCCGGAAAGAAAATTTCCGCAAGCAGACAAAAGAAGATTATGCAGGCCGTTTTAAAAGCCAGCCCAGAGAAGAAATGCCTGTTATTCCTGCAGATTTGCGTAATAATTTCAGAGAAGTGGAATTGGGTTACACCGACAATGAAATTGCCAACCACGAAACGCTCCGCTGTCTGGAATGTGGCTGCTCTGCATTTTTCCATTGCGATCTGCAGAAATATGCTACGGAATACGGGGCCTTCCAGCGGAAGTTTGAAGGTGAGTTCAAAGAATTCCGAGTCGATTTCAGGCATCCTTTCATTGAAATAGATAACAATAAATGCATCCTTTGTGGCCGTTGTATCCGGATCTGCAGGGAAGTCGTGGGCGCTGATGCTCTGGGCTTCGTAAACCGTGGATTTGAAACGGTGGTGGTTCCCAGTATGGGCGATTCACTTCAGGATACTACCTGTGAATCCTGTGGATTATGCATCTCCACCTGCCCGACAGGAGCCCTTACCGAAAATGTGGCTTTTAAGCCGGGACCTGTCATTACTGACGAGGCGAATGCCTTGTGTGATTATTGTTCCGTGGGGTGCTCACTGACACTTTTACATAAGAAGGGATTTGTTATGGGAGTGAAAGGCGCCAAAGGATTTGTCAACAGGGATGGAAATATTTGTCAGTACGCGAAATTCGGTTATCGTCACTTTAATGACCGAAGCCGGATTCTAAAGCCTCTCTTGAAAAAAGGTAATGAGCTTTTCGAAATTTCCTTTGAGGCAGCTTTTGACCTCATCCGGGATAAAATCCGGGAAGTCTCTCCTGATGAAAATGCTTTTTTTGCCGGAGCCAGGCTTTCTAACGAAGAGATGTATCTTGTTCAGAAGCTGGCAAGAGCCGGTGTGGGAACGAATAATACAGGCAGTTTCCATTATCTCGGCAGAAATGACGGATATCCGGAATTCTGGAGGAATAATGTACCCTTTGAAGAGCTTGGCGATGTAAAAAAAGTTTATTATATCGGCATTGAGATCAACCGCGATAATCCGGTTGCAGGCTATATGGTTCAACTTAACCGCTTCAGAAAAAATATTCCTGTTGTAATGGTTACAACCCACCGGGTAAATTCCATGTCGCACAAAACGGATGAAACAATCCTTATCAATTCCTATTATTATTTCATCAAAGCAGTAATTCATTATCTGGTGTCCAACGGTCTTGAAAATAAATTATACCTTCATGACCTTGCACAGGGATGGGAAAAATACCGTGAAGAGCTTTTAAAGGAAAATTATGATGATCTTGTAAAAAGATCCGGAGTTTCAAACCCTTCTATAATCGGAAAATTCGCTGCAGAATATAATCTACAGCAGAATGCCGTGATCTTTTTCTCCGAGAAAGAGATCTCCTCGGCGACGGGAAAAGAGTTGTTCAATCTGGCTATGATTACGGGTAAACATGGTAAGACGGGAAGTGGGATCATCTGTTTGAAAGAAAAAAATAATTCCCAGGGGCTTTTTGATATGGGGGTTTTGCCGGAATTTGGAGTGGGATATCAGCCCATTTCTGATCCTGCTTTCCGGAATGCCCTGAAAGAGATTTGGAATCTTAAAGAGATCCCCGAAAAAACTAATGATCTTCTTGAACTTTTAAAACAGGGCAGTATCCGGAACCTTTTCATTTTTGGAGAAGATCCTGCCGGATGTTCGGTAAATGAAGAGGTGGCAGGCTGGTTGTCAAAGCCTCAATTTCTGGTCGTTCAGGATAATTTCATAACTCCGACCGCTCAAATGGCCGACCTGATTCTACCGGGTTCTTTCCCTGAGGAATCTGGCGGAACATTTACCAATGCCCTGAGAGTGATCCAGGTAACCAATGCCCATCTTCCACGGAGAATTGAATATTCCGGAACAGAGCAACTGGCGGCTATTCTTAATAAATTAGGGAAAGGAGGGCCAGTCCATGCAAATGAAATTTTCATGGAGATCATTTCCCTCCTACCCAAAAGCAGAGAACCTGAAAAACACTGTAATTGCGCTGAAGGTATTGTTCTGAGAGTGACTCACAGGGATGATCAGTACCGGATTTTTTCGTCAGGTTGTGATTTTATCCAGAAAAAATTTGAAGAAGACTTTGAACTTGCATTAAAAGTCAACCGGTAAATGTAACTTTACTGAAGTAAAATGTTAAGCCGGAAAAATATACTGGATCCCAAGAAGTATTACTTTATTGACACTTCTTTCAATCTGCTGATGAAGCAGCGCATTTACCAGGTGCTGCTGATTTCCAGTACATATGATTCATTTATGCTGGAAGAAGACGGAAGAATCGATGAAGTGATCTTTTTGGAATATGTTTCATTGAATCTGCGTTATCCTCCGCAATTCATTAAGGTGACTTCAGAAAAGGAGGCATTTGAAGTGCTGGAGGATAAGCGAATCGAACTGGTCATCTCAATGCTGAATATCGAAAATACGGACACTTTCGATATTGCTTTGAAGATTAAGAAGAAATTTCCCCGTATCCCCATTGTCGTTCTGACTCCTTTTTCCAGGGAAGTAAACATGAAGCTCCGGGAACGGAATCTGTCTGCCATCGATTATGTTTTCAGCTGGCTTGGAAATGCCGATATTCTGATGGCCATTGTCAAGCTTATTGAAGACCGGATGAATATCGACCAGGACATAGGTCAGGGAGTACAGGCGGTCATGCTGGTGGAGGACAGCATCCGGTTTTATTCAAGCTATCTTCCGAATATCTATAAGATCATTTACAGGCAGTCAAAAGGTTTTATCACTGAAGGGCTGAATGAGCATCAGAAGATGCTCCGGATGCGGGGGCGTCCAAAAATTCTTTTGGCGACAAGCTATGAAGAAGCCGTCAATATGTTCGGGAAATACAAAAACAACCTGCTTGGGATTATTTCGGATATCAGCTTTACGAAAAACGGGGTTACTGATAAAACAGCAGGTGTTCAATTTGTCAGGACTGTAAAGGAAGAAGATAATTTCATGCCTATCCTTTTACAATCGGCCGATTCGGAGAATGAAGCGATTGCCAAAGAGTTGGGGGTGGGATTCATCAATAAGACATCCAAAACACTATCGATCGAATTACGGAATTATATCAATGAATACTTCTTTTTCGGGGATTTTGTCTTCATAGATCCAAAGACGGGCCGGGAAATTACGCGGGCTGCAGACCTGAAAACTCTTCAGGAAAAAATATTTGAAATTCCGGATGACTCCCTTTTGTATCATATGCAACGGAATCATTTTTCGAAATGGCTGAATGCCAGAGCTTTATTCCCTATTGCCGAAATGTTCAGAGAAGTATCGGTGTCAGAATTTGCAGATGTGGATGAAGCGAAGCGATACATATTCGATTCCATTACAGCCTTCCGGATTAACAAAGCTCGGGGAGTCATTGCTGATTTCGACCGGGAGAAGTATGACGAATACCTTCAGTTTGCCCGTATTGGTCAGGGATCCATCGGGGGAAAAGCACGGGGACTGGCTTTTCTTGATTCTCTCGTCAAGAGAAACCGGCTGGGTGAAAAGTTTCAGGATATTATCCTTTCAATTCCCCGTACTGTCGTTATTGGAACCGACATCTTCGATGAGTTCATGGAAGACAACAAACTTTATGAAATTGCACTTTCCGACCGAAGTGATAAAGATATCCTGGCTCATTTTATAAAAGCCCGTCTTCCCTTTACCATTCACGAGGATCTTTATGCTTTTGTCAACTGCATCAATTCACCGATTGCCATTCGTTCTTCGAGCCTGCTGGAGGATTCCCATTACCAGCCGTTTGCCGGGATTTATTCCACTTACATGATCCCCAATGTAAAATTCAATGAAAGGATCATGATTGAAAAATTAAGCGAAGCTATTAAAAGTGTGTATGCTTCTGCTTTTTTCAGAGACAGTAAATCTTATATGGCTGCTACCCTCAACGTGATTGATGAAGAAAAAATGGGAATTGTGCTTCAGGAAGTAACGGGGAGACAATATGGCCCACGCTATTATCCTGCAATTTCAGGTGTGGCAAGGTCTATTAATTTTTACCCGATATCTCCGGAAAAACCGGAAGACGGGATTGCTAATATAGCTTTCGGGTTAGGTAAATATATCGTGGATGGTGGAGTCGGAATAAGATTTTCACCCCGTTATCCTAAAAAGATCCTTCAGCTTTCAACACCTGATCTTGCTTTAAGCGAAACACAAAAAACCTTTTATGCCCTGGACCTGGATGCTGATCATTTTGTGCCGAATATCGATGAAACCGTCAATCTTCTGAAATTAAAGATTAAAGATGGAGAAGAAGATTCTGCTTTGCGTCTGATAGCCTCCACCTTTGATTACGACAGCAATCAGCTTCGCGATGGTACCCTGATGCCGGGTAAACGGATCGTCACTTTCTCCCAGATATTGAACCATGGCACATTCCCGTTAGCAGAGATTTTGCAAATGGTTTTGGAGATAGGGCAGAAGGAGATGGGTAAACCTGTTGAGATAGAGTTTGCGGTGAACCTGGATCTTCCACCCGGTGACCCCCGTGTATTTTCCCTGTTGCAGATCCGCCCGATTGCCGGGAGAAACGATACAGTTGATCTCAATGAGGATGAAATCGTTCCGGATGAGGCCATTGTTCTGTCAAAATCAGCTCTTGGAAACGGAATCATCAAAGATGTTCATGATTTTGTTTATATCCGTCCGGATTCCTTTTCCGCGGCAAAAAGTCCGGAAATAGCGCGGAGACTTGAAAATCTCAATGACAGGTTGAAGAATGAAAAGCGGGGTTATGTGCTTGTCGGGCCGGGAAGATGGGGTTCCAGTGATCCATGGCTGGGTATCCCGGTGAAATGGCCGCAGATCTCAGGCGCTCGTGTCATTGTCGAATCCGGATTGTCTACTTACCGGATCGATCCGAGCCAGGGTACTCATTTCTTCCAGAATCTTACCTCATTCCACGTCGGTTACTTTACCGTTAATCCTTACATTAACGAAGGAAAATATGATCTTGATTTTCTGAATTCCGTACCTGCTGAATTCGAAGATGAATTCATCCGGCAGATACATTTTGAAAAGCCCGTCCAAATTATCATTGACGGGAAAAAAGGAATTGGCCTGATCTATAAGCCGGGTGTTATCAGATAGAGTAGTCGCGGTTATCCTGGATGACCATCTGCATTGAATTCAGTTCAAGCGCTACAAGGTTTCCGAAGCCATCTTTTCCACGGATATATGTTCCGTTATCCAGGTCGATATAAGGATAATTCGGGTTTGTTACAGCGAAATGAATCAGTTCCAGGTGAACAGGTACATGCCCGTGAATAATCCTGCGATTACCGATTTTTTCAGGCTTGATGTTATAATCTCTTACCCAGAGCATGGAACTCTGGTCGGAAAAAGGATCATCCAGTGAAAAATTAAGCCCTGCATGAACAAGTACATAATCATCCAGGCTTGCAAAGCAGGGCAGCCCTTTCATCCATTCAATATATTCTGCGGGAATATCCTGAATATTCTTCACTCCGAAGCTTTCAAGCGTTTTCCTGCCACCGATATTCATCCATTCATTTAACTGAGGATTCATAAAGCGGGGAAGCAACCGGGACATGGATGAATGTCGCAAATTGAAAATTTCTGAAATAAAATCTTCGTGATTCCCTTTCAGGGCGACAATTTTGTACTGATCTTTCTGAAGATTCCGGATATAATCAATAACACCGCGTGAACCGGGCCCGCGGTCAATATAATCGCCGAGAAAGAATAGTTCATCCTCGTGTGCCGGGCATATCTTTTCTTCCATCAGGGCTTTCAGAGTGTTTATACACCCGTGAATGTCCGGTATGACCCAGCGTTTATGCATAAAAGATGGTCACTTTCTTTTTGCCTGGTTGGCAACTTCTTCCATCAATTTCCTGATGACTTCCGGATCGCCCAGAAAATAATCTTTCTGGAGATTCAGATCATCATCAAATTCAAAAACATAAGGAATTCCGGTCGGGAGGTTTAACCCGACAATTTCTTCATCCGAGATGTTTTTCAGGTATTTGACAATGCCTCTCAGGCTGTTGCCATGGGCAGCTACCAGTACTTCCTTATATTTCTTAAGATTCCCTGCCATTTCATTCTGCCAATAAGGAACAATTCTGGCAACAGTTTCTTTCAGACTTTCCGTTGCAGGAATATCGGCAGGATCAAGATTTTTATAGCGAGGGTCAAATCTGGGGTGACGAGGATCATCATTTGGAAGAGCTGGAGGTGGAACGTCATAGCTGCGGCGCCAGATATGTACTTGCGCATCGCCGTATTTTTCAGCCATTTCCGATTTATTCAACCCCTGTAAGGTACCGTAATGCTTTTCATTAAGCCGCCAGGATTTGTAAACAGGAATCCACAGCAGGTCCATCTGTTCAAGGGTCAGCCAAAGTGTGCGGATAGCCCGGGTTAAATAAGAAGTATATGCAATCTTAAACTGAAATCCTTCTTTTTTCAATGTCTTTCCTGCTTCAGTCGCTTCGCGGATCCCACGTTCCGAAAGATCCACATCCGTCCATCCGGTAAAGCGGTTTTCCTTATTCCATTCACTTTCTCCGTGACGCAATAATACCAAACGGTTCATAATGTTTCAGATTGATGTGTATTGCGCAAAAATACTGTTTTTTTTAATACCTTTGCCCGCAACCTCAACACTGCAACATGAACATCTATAAGAAAGTGAACACCCTCCTCGGGTGGTTTGTATTTGCAATCGCTTCCACAGTGTACATTATAACTTCCGAACCCACAATGAGCTTTTGGGATTGCGGAGAGTATATCTCGACGGCATTCAAGTTGGAAGTTGGCCATCCTCCCGGAGCCCCCTTGTTTCAATTGATCGGACGGTTCTTTTCGTTGTTTGCCTTTGGGGATGTCAAACTGGTTGCACGGATGGTTAATACCATGTCGGCTCTTTGCAGCGGTCTGACAATTGCTTTCCTTTTCTGGTCTATTACACTGATTGCCAAAAAGATATTGTTGAAAAAAGGTGAAATCACCCAGCCCCGCATGCTGATGATCATGGGAGCAGGTCTTATCGGTTCACTGGCATATACTTTCACAGATTCATTTTGGTTTTCAGCCGTTGAAGGCGAAGTATATGCAATGTCCTCTTTCTTTACAGCCGTTGTTTTCTGGTCCATTCTGAAATGGGACGAACAGGCCGATGAACCTCATTCGCACCGGTGGATTCTTCTGATTGCTTACCTGGTAGGATTGTCCATTGGAGTGCATATGCTTAACCTGCTTACAATCCCGGCTTTGACCTTTGTCTATTATTTCAGAAAACATCCTTCTTTTACCTGGAAAGGATTTTTTGCAACTTTGGTTGTGTCGGTTGTACTTCTTGCTATTGTAATGTATGTTATCATCCCGGGAGTTGTCAGCCTGGCCGGATGGTTTGAGCTGTTTTTCGTAAACAGTTTCGGACTGCCTTTCAACTGGGGAACACTGATATATTTTGTTCTTCTGACCGGATTACTGGTTTGGGGATTGATCTATACAAGAAAAAAGACAAAAGTTGTAATGAATACCATTCTGCTTTCGCTGGTCTTTATCCTTATAGGTTATACTTCCTTCTTGATGCTGGTCATCCGCAGTAATGCGGAAACCCCGCTGGATGAAAACAATCCGGAAAATGCCATGTACCTTCTTTCTTATCTTAACAGAGAGCAATACGGTGATTGGCCTATTCTGAAAGGGCCCTATTATAATGCACCGGTTATTGACCGGAAAGACGGAAATCCGACATACACTAAAAACCGGGCTTCCGGAAAATATGTGATCACGGATAAGAAAGAAAAGTCGGTTTCGGTTTATGATCCCCGCTTTACAACGATATTCCCGCGTATGTGGTCTTCTTCGGAAAAGAAACACGCAGAGGAATATATCCGGTGGGGGAAAGTTACCGGCGTCCCTATACAGGTTCAATCCGGTGAACAAACCGAAACTTTGAACAAACCTACTTTTGGTGAAAACCTTCGCTTTTTCTGGAATTACCAGGTCGTTCATATGTACTACCGGTACTTTATGTGGAATTTTGCCGGGAAACAGAATGACAACCAGGGCCTGGGTAATAAAATCGACGGGAACTGGAAAAGTGGAATTCCTTTTATTGATAAATCGCGGCTGGGGCCTCAGGAGAATGCTCCTGCATCTGCATCATCGCGTGGGGATAATAAATTTTATTTTCTGCCTCTCATTCTGGGTTTGATAGGGTTGTATTTTACGATCCGCCAGGATAAGAAAAGCGCCTGGGTGATCTTCCTGCTGTTTTTTATGACAGGGTTTGCGATCATTCTGTACCTTAACCAGTATGCTCCGCAGCCCAGGGAACGGGATTATGCTTATGTCGGTTCATTCTATGCATTTGCGATCTGGATCGGACTGGGAGTGATCCAGCTTTCAGAATGGCTTGGTAAAGTTTTGAAACCGGCAAATTTATCACCTGTTATTGTTACTGTCGTTACACTGCTTTGTGTACCATGTCTGATGGCTCAGCAGTGTTGGGATGATCATGATCGTTCCGGCAGGCGAACTGCGCTGGCTGTCGCAATGAATTACCTGAACTCCTGCGCTCCCCATGCCATTTTGTTCACCTTCGGCGATAATGATACTTTTCCTCTCTGGTATGCCCAGGAAGTGGAAGGGATCCGGACCGATGTACGTGTAGTCAACCTGAGCCTTCTGAATATGGATTGGTGTGTGGATCAGATCAAACGCAAAGCATATGATTCAGATCCTCTGCCGGTTTCACTCACATGGGATCGCTATCATAATGGAGATCATGATATTACATATATTATGGAACAGGATCAATTCAAGAATGGTTTTACAAATCTTCATGATATCTACTGGCTTATTGAGAACCACGAAGACAAACTGAAACTTGCTACATCGCAGTATGGAACAGTTGATTTTATTCCAACGCGGAATTTCATGATCCCCTGTAATCCCGATAACATTAAAAGTGAAGGATTGGTACCATCAAAATACTGGTCAAGACTGGATACCATGAAATGGACATTTAAAGGTCAGGGATTGCAAAAGAATGATCTGATTTTACTGGATATTGTTTCCAATAATAATTGGAAGCGACCCATTTACTTTACTGCCACTATGTCTGTTGATCCCATGGCCGGACTTGATAAATTCCTGTTTCTGGAAGGACTTACTTACCGGGTGTTACCTGTCAATGCAAAACCCGATGCCGGACAGATGGGAGAAGTCAATACGGATGTCATGTACAATAACATGATGAACAAGTTCTACTGGGGGAATATCCAGAATTTGCATGTTTATATTGATGAACAGAATCAGCGTACTAATATGAACTACCGGAATTCCTTTGCCAGGCTGGCAAATGCGTTGATCAGTGAAGGGAAGAGGGATTCAGCGCGCCGGGTTCTTGACCGTTGTATCGAAGTCATTCCTGAAAAACAATCGCCATACGATTATTTCATGGCTCCGGTAGCAGAAGGTTATTTTAAAATCGGGGAAACATCCAAAGGATTGGATATCGCTTCAAAAATCTTTAAAGGAGCTGACCAATCATTATATTGGTATTGTTCATTTCCTTCCAGTGAATACAAGAACATGGAAATGTATTTTCAGGAACAAATCATGACACTCCAGAAACTTGGAGAAATAATGAAGGAAACCGGACAGGATAAGGATCCTCTGTATACGAAAGTATCCGCTTCATTCCAGCGATATTATCAATTCTACGTTTCGAATATATATCAAAGATCTGAATAGAATGCCCGGAACCGGCATACCGTTTATTTTCCGTTTTTTCAATACGGAATACCTGGCGTGCAGTATCCCGGGCCGGGAGAAGGTGTTATATCTTACTTTTGATGACGGTCCCATCCCGGAGATTACTCCTGCTGTATTGGATATTCTCCGGGATCGCGACGCCAAAGCCACTTTTTTTTGCGTTGGAGATAATGTCAGAAAATATCCCGAGATCTTCAAACAGATAGTTGAAGAAGGCCACGGGATCGGCAACCATACCTTCAACCATATGAATGGCTGGAAGACTCCGCCCGGTGAGTACTTTGAGAATGTCATGCGTTGTAATGAATTTTTCACTACACACCTTTTCCGTCCTCCATACGGGAAATTCACCCCAAGTCAATATATGATGCTGAAAAAGGATTTCCGCTTTATTATGTGGTCGGTTCTGACACTCGATTATCATCATGGAACTTCACCGGAGCAATGCCTGAAAAATTCCATTCAACATACCGGCTCCGGCGATATTGTTGTATTCCATAACAATATTAAGGCAGTGGAAAACTTGTACTATGCTTTACCACGATTTCTTGATCACTTTAAGGAAGCCGGATATGAGTTCAGAAAAATAACCGGATGAATTGATCTAAATGATCTAATTGATTTAATTGATCCGTAACCCTTCCGCCACAAGCATCTTGTCAATAAAAGCAAGTCTTGGCAACTTGCATTATAAAAAGAATGACATCATCCCGAAAAGAAAAGCAAAATTAAAATAATCCTATTTTGATGACTTTAACATTCAAAGAGGGATTGATGAAAGTTAAAAATTGTTTGGAGGAATTGATTTGTTATTGCGAAGACAAAAAAGGTTGATACCATGAACAGCGAGATACTTATATATCAAAACCAGGAAGGGACTATCAAGATAGACGTTCGCCTCGAAGAGGAGACGGTTTGGCTTACGCAAGAACAAATGGCAACATTATTCGGGAAAGCAAAATCGACAATCAATGAGCACATAAAAAATATTTATGAAGAGAAAGAGCTCGAAGAAGCAATGACAATGAAGAAATTCGGAATTTCCGAATTTCAGCAGAAAGCATCTAATTACTACAATCTTGATGTTGTGATTTCGGTTGGCTATCGGGTAAAATCATTACAAGGTACACAGTTCCGGATTTGGGCAACACAACGTCTTAAAGAGTATATTGTAAAAGGTTTCGCGCTGAATGACGAACGTTTCAAAACAGGGTCGTCAATGAATTATTTTAATGAACTTCAGGAACGTATACGCGAAATACGCATTTCGGAAAAGCTTTTCTATCAGAAAATCAAAGATATTTATAAAACCAGCATTGATTACGACCCCAATGATGAAAAAACCACAGCGTTTTTTAAAGTGGTGCAAAACAAGCTACTTTGGGCAATCAGCCAGCAAACCGCTGCCGAATTGGTTTACAGGCGGGTGGATGCTTCTTTGCCATTAATAGGCATGCTTTCTTACGACAAAAAGGCAATAGGTCAGGTAAAGAAAGCGGAAGTAGCTATTGCAAAAAACTACCTGAACGAGGATGAAATAAAGTTACTGGGTTTATTGGTTGAGCAATATCTTGCTTTTGCCGAAACAATGGCTCAACAACACCAACCTATGTATATGAAAGATTGGATTAAACGGTTGGATGTAATCCTGCAATTAAACGGCCGTGAACTACTAACACATGGTGGAACTATCAGCCACCAAATGGCATTGGACAAGTCAGCCATTGAATACCAAAAATACAAGGAAATAATAAAACAGGAAGAGAAGGAACAAAGCCTGAAAGAAATAGAAAATGATATTAAAAAGCTAAAACCGGGGAAATGATGCTCAACAACGACATAAAATACAGAGGTGAACTCGGGAAATCAATGAAATTTTACAAATACAGCAGCGTTGAACTTCCATTTCTTGGCAATTTGCGTTAAAAAAAGAATGACATCATCCGGAAATAATTACAGGCTTCCTTCATCCGCGAAGCTGTAATAACCGTTGTCACCTGAGATGATGTGATCCAGAACATTTATGTCCAGCAGATTTCCTGCATCCCGTATTTTTCTTGTAATTTTCATATCTGCTTCACTTGGCTGAAGATTTCCGGAGGGATGATTATGCCCCAGAATAATGGAAGAAGCATGGTGATCCAGGGCTATTTTAAAGATCTTTTTCGGATCGACCACAGTACCGGAAATGCCTCCCTCGCTGATGATGACCTTTCGGATGATTTTATTGGCTTTATTTAGCAGAAGGATCCAGAATTCTTCGTAAGGCATGTCATCCATACTGCTTTTCAAAACTTCCCAGGCATCCCGGCTGTTCGTGATCTTCTCCCTGGCGATGACTTCCGACTCGCTTCTCCTTCGCCCCAGTTCCAACGCTGCGAGGATATTTACAGCTTTGGCTTCTCCAATTCCATTGAACTTAGTCAGCTCTTTTATTCCCATACGGGAAAGCTCAGCCAGGTTACCGTTCACTTCCTGAATGATTCTACGGGCGAGATCTACAGCTGATTCTGAACGGGTTCCGGAACCCAGCAGGATAGCCAGCAATTCGGCATCACTAAGGGATTTTCTGCCTTTGATCAGGAGCTTCTCCCGTGGACGGTCTTCCTCTGCCCAATTCCGGATAGTGAAATGTTCCTTATATTCATCCATCTTTTTTTTATTAATCGTTCAAAATGAAAAAGGTGATATGCTCGACCACCATTTTTTTATTACATTCGTAAAATGATTGGCAATAGAATCATACGGCTTGACAAAGTAGATTCAACGAATCTCTATGCTGAAAGATGGCTTCGTGAGCATCAGGAAGACTGTGAAATGATGGAGGAAGATATTGTCATTATTTCCCGGGAGCAAACGGCAGGAAAGGGACAAGGTGAAAACCACTGGGAATCGGAAGCCGGGAAGAACCTTACATTTTCCATCATTCTGCATCCCGGTTTTCTGGATCCTTCGCTGCAGTTTCAACTAAATAAGGCCATTGCTCTGGGTGTCAGTGATTTTGTTCGTCAACAACTGAAACCTGTCCGCTGCTTTCTGAAGTGGCCAAACGATATTTATGTGAATCAGCTTAAACTGGGAGGCATTCTGATCCAGCATCAGGTAAATGGTAAAATCCTCGAGAATTCAATCGTTGGTATTGGCCTGAACATAAATCAATCTGTTTTTCTCCCGGAAATTCCTGAACCGGCATCTTTTTCCAATATTTCCGGGAAACAATTTGATACCGGAGAACTACTTCCTCTGGTGCTGAAAAATCTGGATTTTCGCTATAATCAGTTAAAATCAGGAAAGATAGACAAGCTGGATAAGGATTATCACGCCCGCTTGCTGGGATTTGGAAAATGGAATCGTTACAGGGTAGGCGATGACTGGATCGAAGGATTGATGGCAGGTGTCGACGAATACGGCCAGCTTATCATCCGGGATACCGATGGGAAAGAGCACTTCTTCAGTCACGGGGTACTGAAGTTCAAACCCTGATATTTTATTCTCCTTCCAGAATAAAACCTGCCCAGAGATAGGGAAGTGAGGTTTCTTTTTTCGAAATAAAATCAAGTTTGGTTTCCCGCAAAGCGGCAGCATATTTTTCCCCTTCCAGAATTTTTTTGTAAAAATCTTTCATAAAGGTGTATCCGTATTTGTCGGTTACATTCCAAAGCGAATAGATCACATTCCGGGCTCCTGCTTTTATGAAAGCCGTGGATAAAGATTTCCGGGATTGAAAATCGTCCGGATGATTTTTTCCTGTATAGCATCCGTTGAGTACAACAAGATTTGCGGTCAGTGGAAGTTGGATTATGTCATTATAATTGAGTATCATATCAGAATCATCGGTCCCGGAATCATTGAAATCAGATAAAACCAGTCCTGATCCGGAGGGATCAGGATTATTGAACAATGAATGTGTGGCAAAATGGATGCAGGATTTTCCGGAGATATTTTGCTTCAGGGTATATTTTGCAGTTTGATTATAGAGGCAGGAAGTAGCCGGAAGATTTGTATTCCTGAAAAGATCCGAAATTTCAAGGATCTCTGTTTCGGAATAAGGAAGTTGTACATACTGATTATTTTCGTTTGTCCTGAATGAAACCGGTGCAATCCCGATAAAGCTTTTTTCAGGTAAGGGTTTCTGCAAGGAAACCATTTTGTACCAGTTGTACAGAGAGGATGAATACAAAATTTCAAAACGGTTGACAAGGAAAATATCCGGATCAAATGAAGATTCTTTTTTCCTGCATTTGGGAAGATCCATAACCAGTGCTTCAAACGGGATTTCAATCAGTTTTCCGTCGGGAATAATAATCAGTTTATGTTTTCCGGCAAGAGGGTCAAGAAACGGATAGATCAGCTGCCGGAATAAAATATTTCCGTTGTCAAGAAATTCATCTCTGTCGATCTGTTTGATCGAGTGGATGAAATGATGGACGGAGCCTATAAGACAAGGGGTTCTCTTCAATTTTTTAACCCAAAGTGAATCATGGGTGATCAGAAAAATGTACAGCAAAGAATCCTTCACCGAAAATTCAAGAATGGCTTCGTCTGGGAAAAGCTTATTCCCAATGGTCCGTGAAAACGCTTTTTTGCAGAGGTAATGGGGTTTACAGGAAATGGATGCCGGGCAGTCATAACATAGGAAAGCCTGGCGGAATTCACATACCGGTTCCAGAGGACAAGGATCTCCGGGACCTATGGAATAACAGACAATGGAAATCAGAATTCCCAGGATGATTGCGGGAATTCTCATCAAGCTGCAGATTGTATGTTGAAGCATAGAACATAGGTATTGGGTTGGGATAAGTTGGGCTATCAGGGCTGTTTAATGATGAATTTTCCAAAATGGACGATATCCTCATCCTCGATGATCTTATAATAATACAATCCGGGCATAAGGGATCCGGCGTGAAAGGATATTGTATCTTCTTGAATATCTGGAAAGTTCAGTTCCTGATTTCCCGTATTATTCAGAATAAACAAGCTGATTTCCTTTCTTTCACTGTTTTTCCACTTGAAAAATATTCTCTCGTTTCTGCTGAATTGTGCATCATATTCCGGCAATTCCATTTTAAAAAAGTTATTCCGCATGGCTATACCGACCAGGCTTTCCAATGCCGGATCGGGAAGGAGCCTCTCAGACAGAAGATTCACTCCGGTTGCCCGGTCTGTCATTTTGAGAGGTTTCCTTCTCTTTCCGGACTCTGGGAAGAGGTGCGTATTATTCAGGCAAATTATTTCAGATGAGTCCTTTGATGTAGTAATTATTTGATTGATGTTTTTGTTTTTTTTCTGTTTTTCAGGACAGCTTATATCATAGAAGAAAAATGAAAATACCAATCCGATAAGCAGAAAAAAGGATGCAGCCAGGAAAAAGATGGAAGGGTCACAATTGCGGGAATTCTCCTGCTCTTTTTTTATTTTCAGGAATATTTCCCTTAGCTCCAGGATGTCCTCTTCTGATAAATAGTCATTCAGTTCTTTATCCATCCTTACTTCAGCGCGAAGACGGGGATTTTTTTCAAGTAACGAATAAAACTCTTTTAGCTCTTTTCCCTTTAAATTGCCCTGATTGAACAGGTCTATCCATTCGAAGAGCTTTTCTTTGTCATTCATAATTTAAAAGGTTTTTGCATTTCGGATCTTTAAGAATTCGCTTCCTGAGCATATTTTTGCACAGGTATTTTCTGGTTTTAACATAGCCTTCATCCTTGAAGCCCAATAAAGATGCAATCTCCCGAAGCGGAACCTTTTTAATAAATAATTTCAGGATTTTCTGGCAATCTCCGGGTAGTGAAAGGAAGTGTGTTTCGTAGAGCCGTCTCCGTTCCAGCTTTTCTTCTTCAATGTCCATCTCTTCAGTCATTAACATTTCATTTGTATCATTGACAAGATTATCTCTGTAACAAAGCCGCCATTTCCTGTCAAGCCGCTGCTTCCATATATTCCTGCAAATACTGTAGAAGTATGTTTTCATACTACAATTCAGGATAAGCGATCCTTTACTGCATTTTGTATAAAGGGCGATCAGCCCGTCATGAAATACATCTTCTGCATCTTCATATGTGCCTGAATTCCTGGTCACAAATGATTTTGCCAGTGGAAAATATTCCCTGTAAAGGTAGCGGATGCAATCAGCCCGCTTTTCTAATAATCCTTTCACGACTTCTTCGTCAGACAAAATGACCATGCTGTGTGTCAATACACATTAATCCGCTAACCTTGAAAAGGTGATACGGTTGTTAATAACTTTTTTTTAAAGATTCCCTTCCCGCAGGAAATGTTCTGCAGGTATTGTAAGGGATAAAGAAACAGCGAAGTGCTTTATTTCTTCGATTCAGATGAACCTGAAAATTTCATTCCCAGGTTATAAAAAATGAATGACCAGATATCGGCTGCTTCATCGATCTGCATGGATGTTGGCTTGCCGGCACCATGGCCTGCTTTGGTTTCTACCCTGAGAAGCACCGGGTTGCTGCCGGCATTGTCTTCCTGAAGTGTAGCCATAAACTTGAAAGTATGAGCCGGGACTACACGATCGTCATGGTCGGCGGTCAGAGCCAGTGTCGCCGGGTATTTCACGCCTTTTTTCAAATTGTGCAAAGGAGAGTACTTGATCAGATAGGAAAACCCTTCCTTTGTTTCGCTTGTCCCATAATCACCTGCCCATGCATGTCCGATAGTGAATTTGTGATACCGGAGCATATCCATAACCCCAACCTGAGGGATGGCTACTTTGAAAAGTTCCGGATGCTGGGTCATGACGGCGCCTATCAGAAGTCCACCGTTGGAACCGCCCATGATAGCCAACTTTTCCGGGGATGTATATTTTTCTGAGATCAGGTATTGGGCTGCTGCAATGAAATCGTCAAATACATTCTGCTTGTTCTCTTTTATACCGGCTTTGTGCCAGTCTTCACCGAATTCACCGCCTCCGCGGAGATTGGCTACTGCATAAATCCCACCGTTTTCAAGAAACAGCATCCGGCTGATTTTGAAATCAGGGGTCAGGCTGATGTTAAATCCGCCGTAACCATACAGAAGGACAGGGTTTTGGCCATCCATCCGGATTCCCTTCTTGTAAACCAGAAACATCGGGATGGTGGTATTGTCCTTGCTGCTGTAAAACACCTGCTTGACTTCAAAATCATCTGCATTGAAATGGAGATCCGGTTTCCTGAAAACTACGGATTTATTGGTTTTTATATCGTAGCTGAATATCGTAAGTGGATACCGGAAGCTGGTAAAGCCATAAAATGCTTTGTTGTCTCCTTTATGACTGTTAAATCCTGCAAGTGTTCCCATATCGGGAAGCTTTAGCTCATCAATGAATTTCCCTTTAAAATCATAGATAAAAGCCTTATTGATAATGTTCTGCATGTAGATGGAAACAATCTTATCTCCGGCTATTTCTGCGGATTCCAAAACATCATCTCTTTCCGGGATAATGGTTCTCCAATGAGAAGGCTCAGGCGTTTCAGGATCCATCAGAATCAGCTTTTTCTTCGGGGCTTTATAATTGGTCATGACCAAAAGCTTATCTCCGAGGTTATCAACCACATTATATTCATAATCAAATCCCGGCGCCAGCAATTTAAAACTCTTTGAAGGCTTGGAAAGATCCTTGAAATATAAAGCATTGCCACTGGTGGTTTCGGATTCATAAATGAACAGAAAACGCTCGTCTTCTGTAATCCCTGCCTCATAATTACGTTCGGGATATTTGAGATTTTCATAAACCAGGATGTCCTCTTTTTGGGAAGTTCCTGCTTTGTGAAAATAAACTTTATGATTTTTATTCTGTTCTGCCAGTTCCTGTCCGGGCTTTGGCTCATCATAACGGCTGTAATAAAATCCGTCGCCTTTCCAGGCCATACCCGAGAATTTAACCCATTTCAGTGTATCCGGGAGGACTTTACCTGAACTGATTTCTATCAGGCAGATTTCGTTCCAGTCGGATCCACTGCGGGCAATAGTAAAAGCAAGATATTTCCCGTCTTTGGAAGGAGAAATTTCATCCAGTGCAACGGTTCCGTCAGGGGAAAATTTATTTGGATCCAGCAATATCCTGGGGGTGTCATCCAGCCCCTTCATGACATACAGGACGGATTGGTTTTGTAATCCATCGTTCTTCCGGAAAAAATACCAGGGACCTTTTTTTAATGGAACTCCATATTTGGGATAATTCCAGATTTGCTGGAATTCCTTTCGTATTTTTTCACGATATGGAATCCGGTCGAGATAATTAAAAGTGACAGTATTCTCTTGCTTTACCCATTCTGCTGTCTCTTTAGATGTATCATTTTCAAGCCACCGATAAGGATCGGGAACTTTTTGCCCGAAATAGTTATCTACTATATCCATCTTTTTCGTAGTTGGATATTTGATCGTGTTCTTACAGGAATTCATAGTGATAAAACCTGAAAGGATCAAGAAAAGTATACAGGACTTTTTCATGGGATGGTGTTTGGGTTAGAGTCAGTATTCCAGAAAACAGATTATTAGGGTTAGTAAATTTAAACAGATTCAATAAAAAAATCAATTTATTTCGATTCTTTATGAATTTTCTTACCTGTTTGCACCACTTTGACTTTTGTTCTGTCGCTTTTTGATCCTTTATATCATCTTTTATTTTGATTATAAATATATAAAAAACACTTTATATATAAATCGAAACCTAATTTCTTGTTTGCCGTATAATTCCTAAGAACACGTTGTTTTATTGACAATAAATAACCTGATCAGGATGTTGCAAAAAAAATATATTCAAGGTGTATTATGCCTTTTGCTCGTTTTTACATTCAGTTTTTTATGGATCGGATGTAAGAAGAAGGATTCAAATAATGTAAAGACAGATACGACTCCGGCAGATTTTCCCGGGGAATACAAGGGTTATATTTCCGCTTATCGACATGGGAAGATGGTAAACAGAAGTGTATCCCTTTCGATTTGTACTTCCAACGACGGAGTAAAGCTTCAGGGGATAATGTATTCAAATGATATCAATGTTCTGAGCCCGACGAATTTTTCAGAAGGGATTTTATACTTCCGTGTGATTTGCAACGACTCGCTGAACAGCAAGTGTCTGACCTGGAATGAAGCCGGGTATGTATATTTTGATGACGATGGATATCTGGAAATGTATATTTCGGGAAATGAATGCGGTGATTTAGGCGACGAATATTTTAAATGGTCGGGAACATTAAAACGGGAAAGTAAAGAACCGGATCCTGACCATTATTTTTCTTTTCCTAAACAAGGGACTCAATGGACGTACAAAATCATGTGGGATACTTACGATACCTGTACTGCCATTCGTTTAATGACCAGCGGGAAGTTGAATGAATATACCGGAACCACCACCTATCCCTGCCTGTTTCCTCAAAGCCGGTCGTTTAAATGGACCGTTATTCCTGCTGCTTTTATCATGGAAGGGGACAGTCTTTTAAATCCATGTCCGATTACAACAGTCTTCCGGATTGACCATAAGGTAAATAACAGGTACCGGTATATTCAGGGAGGAGACACGATGTATTTGACCTGTACGGGCAGAGGAAACCTGATTCAGACGCCAATGGGAATCACTCCATATTATGTTTATGAACGAGATTGCCACTTCCATCCCGACGGAAGGAGTATCCATTATGTATCAACATTCTTTATCAGTCCTCGACTGGGAATACTGAATGTAATCAATTATCAATACCTCTATTCTTACTATGTAAGAAATGTCGACCTGGACACGATTACATACAGTAAGTAAACCGTGTTGGCTGATTTTCTCAGAACAATGAATTAATAATTTCCGGATCCACAAAATTCGGAAGGGTGAATGAAAGTTTCTTTTCCGCGTTCATAGCTCTTTTTGCGGCAAAGATGGCTTCTTTGTTTCTTGCCCATGCTCTTCGGGCAATGCCGTTATTTACATCCCAGAACAGCATGCTTTTCAGTCGTTTATCTGCTTCCGGGGTTCCGTCCAGAAGCATTCCGAAACCTCCATTGATCACTTCTCCCCATCCGACTCCGCCACCGTTATGAAGTGACACCCAGGTGGCTCCCCGGAAAGAGTCTCCGATCACATTCTGTACAGCCATATCGGCAGTGAACTGAGATCCGTCGTATATATTGGAAGTTTCACGATAAGGAGAATCCGTACCGGATACATCGTGATGATCACGGCCCAGGACAACCGGCGCCGAAAGATGTCCGTTATGAATAGCTTTGTTAAACGCTGCGGCAATCCGCATACGGCCTTCACAGTCGGCATAAAGGATTCTTGCCTGAGAACCTACTACCAGTTTGTTTTTAGCCGCTTCGCGGATCCAGTGAATGTTATCCTGCAGCTGCATCGCGATTTCCTGAGGGGCATGAAGTGCAATATCTTCCAGTACTTCTGTTGCGATCCTGTCGGTGGTTGCCAGGTCTTCCGGATCGCCGGAAGTACAGACCCAGCGGAAAGGCCCGAATCCGTAATCGAAATAGAGAGGTCCCATGATATCCTGAACGTAAGAAGGATATCTGAAAGTTCCGTCAGGCTTGAAAACATCTGCTCCGGCGCGGCCGGATTCAAGCAGGAATGCATTGCCATAATCCCAGAAATACATCCCCAATGCTGCCATTTTATTGATAGCGGAACACTGGCGGACCAGCGATTTCTGTACTTCAACCTTGAATTTGTCTGGATTTTTTGCCATCATTTCATTGGCTTCCTCGAGAGTCAGGCTGACCGGATAATAACCACCTGCCCAGGGATTATGAAGGGATGTCTGGTCGGAGCCCATTTCAACCCGGACTTTCTTTTCTGCAAGTTTTTCCCACAGATCGACAATATTCCCCTGGTATGCCAGAGCGATCGCTTCCTTTTTTTCCTGTGCCTGAAGAATACGACTGATCAGTTCATCCAGATGGGTATAAACTTCATCCACCCAACCTTGCTGGTAACGTTTCTGGACAGCCTTGGGATTGATTTCGGCGATTACACCGATTGCACCGGCGATCACAGAGGCTTTCCCCTGAGCACCGGACATACCGCCAAGACCGGAAGTGACAAAAATCTTTCCGCCGATATCTCCTTTGCTATGGCGCCGGGCTGCATTCATAACCGTGATTGTGGTTCCGTGAACAATTCCCTGGGGACCGATATACATATATGACCCGGCAGTCATTTGACCATACTGGGAAACGCCCAATGCATTGAATTTTTCCCAATGATCCGGGCTTGAATAATTCGGGATTACCATGCCATTCGTAACCACAACACGGGGAGCATCTTTATGAGAAGGGAAAAGGCCCATCGGATGACCGGAATACATGACCAATGTCTGCTCGTCAGTCATGGTCGCCAGATATTTCATGGTTAGCAGGTATTGTGCCCAGTTCTGGAAAGCAGCACCGTTGCCGCCATAGATAATCAGTTCATGCGGGTGTTGTGCTACGGCAGGATTCAGATTATTCTGGATCATCAGCATGATGGCACCGGCTTGCAGAGAGTGGTAGGGATATTCCTGGATAGGCCGTGCAAACATGGGATAAGCGGGACGAAAACGGTACATATATATTCGCCCGTATTTTCTGAGTTCTTCAAGAAATTCAGGAGCCAATACCTTATGATGACGTTTGTCGAAATAGCGAAGGGCATTTTGAAGCGCCAGCTTTTTCTCTTCCTTACTGAGAATATCCTTTCTTACCGGAGCATGATTCACGGTAGGATCGTAAGGCGGCATTTCCGGAAGCGCTTCCGGAATACCCTGTAAAATGGCATTCTTAAAATCAATGTTTTGCATAATGGAATGAAAAAATCTTGTGTGAAATTACAAAATCTCTCAGATCTTTTCCTGGGAGTTTTTAAGGATATCGTAAAGAAATTCACGAGCCCGGAAAAGCTGTGCTTTTACCGTACCCACAGGAAGGGTAAGCTCGTTGGCAATTTCTTCATATGAATATTCTTTAAAATAACGTAATTCAACCAGTTCACGGTAATGTGGTTTCAGCTTTTCTACGACTTCACGCATCAGCTGGATTTTCTGCTTTGCGATGATATGCTCCTCCGGGCTGGGAGTTTCGGAAGGAATATTGGAAGGATAATCTTCCATTTCATTGTCTTCATTCGGAATTCCGCTTGCAAACTTAATCCTCCGGTGCTTCCTCATATAATCAATACAATTATTCGCTGCTATCCGGAAAAGCCAGGTGCTGAAAGCATAATCAGGTGTATATTGTTGGAGATTCCGGAAAGCTTTTCCGAACGCTTCAATGGTCAGATCGTCGGCATCTTCCGGATTATTCGTCATCTTTAACAACATGAAATAAAGCGAATCCCTGTAATTATTCAAAAGCTCAGCATAGGCCTTCTGATCGCCCTGGTTAACAGCCGCCTGAACCAAAAGATAATCCCGTCGGGCTTTTTCGGTGAGATGGGAATTTACTTCCATCTGTTCTTCTTATTGACTATATTCAGAAAAGCAAAAATCGTATTTAATAAAATCATTTCCAATGAAAGCAAAGGGGAGAATCCCCAAAGTCTTTTTTCTCCAAGATGACGCATGCATTTCCGGTTGACGATCAATTGGCTGGTAGTCCGGACGACGAAAATGGAAAGGATTATGATCCAGTTGTAAAGAATGGAGACCAGTCCGATCGTAAGACCCCAGAAGAGAACTTCCGATACCGAATGTGTGCCCAGCATCAGCTTGTGCTTGAAACGGTAATATTTTCCCGTTGAAAGATGTCTCCTTTTCTGGATTACCCAGTTACTGAATTTAGTCTCAGGTTCTGAAAGTGTAATGGACTGAGGATCAATATTTATATGTGTATTGTTTTTTCTGGATACGCGGTTCACGAAAAGATCGTCATCTCCTGAAAGTATCTTGTAATGGGAAATGAATCCTTGGTTTTCGTAAAAAAGAGATTTCCGGTAAGCCATATTACGGCCAACACCCATATAGGGAGATCCGGCAAGTGCCCAGGAAAGATACTGGATGGCTATTTGCACGGTATCGAAACGGATTAGAATATTCAAAAGGCCTTTTCTGCGGGCATAAGCTCCGTATCCCAGCACAACTTTAATGTTTTTATCAAAAGATTGTTGCATCTTCCGGATCCATTGGTCACTGGAAGGCTTGCAATCTGCATCGATCAGAAGAATAAGGTCATTCTTTGCCGATTTGATGCCTATCGACAAAGGAAATTTTTTACCGTTGAAAAAATTCAGATTTTCTTGAATTTCAACGATTTTAAGGCGATGATCTTTTTCTGCCATTTGTGACAGAAGGAACGAAGAATCGTCATCGGATGAATTATTGACTACAATTACTTCAAAATTCGGATAATCCTGAGAAAGTATTGCAGGAAGATTATCCTGGAGATGATAGTATTCGTTGCGTGCACAGATAACCACCGAGACACCTTCTTCTTTCCTTGTTTCTGTTTTATCCTTATACCTTGCCAGCCTGAAATATACCAGCCAGTCATACAGGATAAGAATAAGGGATGTCAGACAGAGGAGAAAAAAAAGAACCCACAAAAAAATATTCGGACCCAACAGCGAATTTAGCATTTAACACCCATTAAAACATCAGGGGCAAAGATATCTTTATCTTAGTAAAATTAAAATTAACTTTGCCATTATTTTGTAAACCTGTTATTAACAGGCATTTTCTAATATAAACAGATGAAATTCAGTGTCGAACACCGCGATCCGGAATCTTCTGCCCGTACTGGGCTTATTCAAACGGATCACGGTCTCATTCATACTCCTGCCTTTATGCCGGTTGGGACAGCCGGAGCAGTCAAGGCTCTTCACATGCGCGATCTAAGGGAAGATATCCGTGCAGAGATTATCCTTGGGAATACTTATCATCTGTATCTTCGTCCGGGAATAGATATCATCGCAAAAGCCGGAGGGTTACACGGGTTTAATGGTTGGAACCGTCCCATTCTGACTGACAGCGGAGGCTTTCAGGTATATTCATTGGCAGATATCCGTAAATTCAGGGAAGACGGGGTTGAGTTTCAATCCCATATAGATGGATCTAAGCATTATTTTACACCGGAAAGCGCTGTAGATATTCAGCGGCAACTTGGATCCGATATTATGATGGCTTTTGATGAGTGTACTCCTTTCCCGTGTGAATATTCCTATGCACGGCAATCCATGGAACGTACCCATCGCTGGCTTGACCGTTGTATGGAACATTATCAGAAAACTTCTTGCCCTTACGGTCATCATCAGAGCCTTTTTCCTATCGTTCAGGGAAGTATTTACAAGGAACTCAGGATCCGCTCTGCAGAATACATTGCCGGGTTGGGAGCGGAAGGAAATGCCATCGGCGGATTGTCAGTAGGTGAACCTACGGAAACCATGTATGAAATGACAGCTGCCGTATGTGCCATCCTGCCGGAGGATAAACCACGCTATTTGATGGGCGTTGGGACACCGGCTAACATTCTGGAAAGCATCTCCCGGGGAGTGGATATGTTCGATTGTGTAATCCCGACACGCAACGGCCGTAACGGGATGCTCTTTACACGCCGGGGAATCATGAATATTAAAAATGAGAAATGGAAAGAAGACTTTTCTCCCCTGGAAGAAGAAGGAGATGTCTTTACAGATAAAGAATATTCAAAGGCATATCTTCGCCATCTTTTTATATCCCGGGAAATTCTCGCAGCGATGATCGCTTCCCTTCATAACCTGGGATTTTATATGTGGCTCGTTAAGGAAGCCAGAAAACAAATTGAAGCAGGTACTTTCAGCGAATGGAAGGATTCTGCGATCAAACAAGTCATGAAAAGGCTATGATAAAGAATAACAGAAAAAAAAGAAACCTATTCCCTTTGCTAAAAACTATTGATTACTATATCATCAAGAAGTTTCTGGGTACATTCTTCTTTTCTATCATTCTGTTGCTTTTCATTATCATTGTTTTTGATGTCTCAGAACACATTGATGACTTTTTGAAACATGATGCGCCATTAAAAGCGATTATTTTCCAGTATTACCTGAATTTTATTCCCGATTTTGTAAACCTCTTCAGCTATCTCTTTGTTTTTATTTCGGTAATCTTCTTTACTTCCAAAATGGCTTCCAATACGGAGATCGTTGCAATATTGAGCAGCGGGATCAGTTTCAGACGTCTTATGGTTCCATACCTGTTTTCAGCAGTATTGTTGGGTTTGCTGAGCTTCTTTCTTGGCAATTTTATTATTCCCTATACCAACCGCGGAAAACTGGCCTTTGAACGGAAATACATAAAGGATCCCAAACAGTTCAATGACATGAATATTCATAAGCAGATCAACCCGGGAACCTTTATTTATATGGAAAATTTCAATGTTCATAATAAAGTGGGCTGGAAGTTTTCTATGGAACAATTCAAGGGGAAAGACATGACTAAAAAGCTCATGGCCGAAAGGGCTGATTATGATTCTATTCGCGATCACTGGATACTTCAACCCTATTTTGAACGGAGCATGGATGGAATGAAGGAATCGATTAGACAGGGCAGTCGCCTGGATACTGTACTGCCTCTGAAGCCTAAAGATTTTATGGAAGATATTGAAGAAGTTTCCATTATGAATTATTTTGTTCTGGATAGTCATATAAAGGATAAGATCCTGCGAGGTGACCCGGATGTCATTAAATATAAGGTCAAGAAATACGAACGGATTGCTTTTCCTTTTGCCACACTGGTGCTTACATTAATTGGATTTGCCGTATCCAGCAGGAAGGTAAGGGGAGGAATAGGGTTTAATCTTGGATTTGGACTTGCTCTTACATTCCTTTATATCCTGTTTATGCAGATCTTTACGGTTTTTGCCACCTTTGGCAACTTTCCTCCGTTGCTGGCAGTTTGGATTCCGAATATCCTTTTTGGAATCATTGCAATTTTCCTGCTTCGGATGGCTCCGAAATAAATTCTGTCAAAAAGAGGGTATCAATTCACCTTGCCAGGTAAAATAATTTTTGAACTCTTCCGGAAGAGAAATCCTGCTCCTGAATATCCCGAATACTGCTGAACCGCTTCCGCTCATGGAGGCATAAGCTGCTCCGGAATCATATAACCGTTCTTTAATATGGTTGATTTCTGGATATTTCCGCGAAATGGGCTTTTCAAAGTCGTTGACCAGATTTTCCCGCCAGGATTCCAGAGGCATCTTCAGCAGCCGGCGAATACCTGTCAGGGGAATACGGGGAGCTATCATGGAATATGCTTCCGATGTATCGATATGGATGCCGGGTACTGCAATCAAAATATGAAAACCGGAAAGATCCAGTCCTACAGGTTCCATTTGCTCTCCTTTTTTTGTTGCGAATACAGGATGCCTCCGGATGAAAAATGGACAATCGCTGCCCAGCCGGCTGGCATAGCTTTCCAGCTTTTCTTCCGTCAGATTCAGGTTAAAGATCTTATTCAGCATTATCAGTGCGAAAGCTGCATCCGCCGATCCTCCGCCAAGACCGGAACCCATGGGGATGATCTTATGCAGGTGAATAGAAACCGGTGGGATGGTATGCTCCTGAGAAAGAAGGTTATATGCTCTCAATACCAGGTTTTTTCCCGGATCGCCGGGGATGAGTATCCCACTTGTCGTAAAGATCGTTTCTTTCCCGGTGGAAGGGAGTATTTCCATTATATCACAAAGGGTAACGGGATAAAAAAGCGTTTCAATGTTGTGAAAACCGTCGTCTCTCTTTTCGACGATATTCAACCCGAGATTTATCTTGGCATGTGGATATGAGATCATAGATCAGGGTTCATCAGGAAATTTGACCGGTTTTGAAAATGCCGGATTGGTTATAAAAGAACTGTCATTCAATGAAAGAAGAAAAGCTTTAAGATCTGCTTTCTCCGAAGGAGTAAGCCGGACTCCGTGAGTAGAAATGTGGTGCATCAAAGGACTGATATAAGGCGACCAGACCAGTCCGCTGCTGTAAAAGTCAATTACTTCATCCAGTGTTTTGAAACGGCCGTCATGCATATAAGGTGCAATAAACCCTATATTCCGGAGAGAAGGCGCTTTATATGCTCCGATATCCGAAGCGTTTCCGGTTACATAATAGCGGTCATGGGTATTCGCCGTAAAAGCACTGTCTTTCCCGTTGTTATAAAACAAATTGGTTGTGAACAGCGGGTTTCCGTCACCTCCATGGCAATGAAAACAATCAGCGCCTTGTTCGGTGACAAATAAAACAAAGCCGTCCATTTCGGAGGGAGTAAGTTGCAATTCTCCGTTGAGATAACGGTCAAATCTTGAATCCGAAGAAATCAGGGTACGTACGAATTGGGCAATGGCCCGTCCCATATTTTTAACGGTCACCCGATCGCTTCCAAATGCTTTTTTAAACAGTTCCGGATAACCTTTTACCGATTGGATCAGCGCTTTTGCCCGGAGGGTATCACTATGCATTTCATGGGGGGCAACAATTCCCATCCATACAAGATCCTCGATGTTTCTTTTTGACGTATTCGGGTTGTTCTTATAAACAGATCCGTTCCAAAGATAACCAGTCTGGTTCCACACCAGATTACATAAAGAAAGCATGTAATCGGGTGTAGGAATACCGGTTACTCCGTGAGGATGCCCTCCGGGATAGTTCGGATTATCGATTCCGCAGACAAAAGCATGAGACTGGATATGGCAGCTCGCACAACTCATCATCGAATCCGGATGGGTTCTCCCTGAGATCCTTCCATCGTAAAACAGATAACGTCCCAACGCAATTCCTTCAACCGTCATGGGATTATCTGACGGGATGTTCATTTCATTCGGAAAATATCTGGGAACCTGGATTGTATAAGGTGTCGGCTTTTCCACAGTTGCTTCATTCTGCGTCTTTTTACAGGAAAAAAACAATCCCGTAAAAGTGATGGCGATCAATAATATCCAGGGACGGGAGACCATTTACGATTCATCTTATTGAATAGAAAATACATTTTCACCGTTCCGGGCTGCCTTACTCATCCCTTCTTCATTTTGCATTATTCCCATAGCATATTTTGAGAAATCAAAAGTTTCCGTACCATCGAACCATTTTTCAATATTCATTCGAATTGTCAGAGTTTTCTTTTTCCCTTCTTCAAATTTAAAACCCGACAGAGGAAGTCTGACTTTAAAGTAATTCTGAACGTACCCGGTAATGGAATCCGCATTGGTTGAGGTTCCATTGTAAATCTGTCCAATACCCATGTGGAACATGAAAGGCATCAGCATCATCATGGTATCGGATTTATATTTCAGATTGAGCTTCATATAATGATAACCACCCCCCAAAAACTCTGGCCAGAACATATCTCTTTCGGGAGGATTTAAAAAACGCTTTGAACGATTCTTTTTTTCACTTAATCCAAAGATGAAAGAAACGGAATCGCAATATCCTGTTCTCAAATGGCTTTTAATTATGTTCCATTTCAAAGAGGTGGGAATCCCTATATCGGTATAATGAATGCTGTCGTTGTCGGTGACAAAGATTTCATTTCCGTTAGTGTAATGAAATGCCAGATCCGAAATAAAGTATTGCAGGTCATTCACCATATAATGATATCCCAGCGAAGTTGTATAGATCAGAGAGTCGGTAATCATCGGATTACCCGATACTGTATGCTCAAAACAGATCGTAACCGTATCAGGGGAAGGATAGACGACAGTAGGCTTCTCCGTTTTCTGGCAGCTTGAAAGGAGTAAGAAGGAGGGAAGAAGGAGAAAAATAAGAAAATGGAACGTCAAACGCAGTACATTGGAAGCAGGACGTTGGATTTCGTAATGGGTTTGAGAATTTTTTTTCATAAATATAAATTCACTATGAGTATAAAACCATCATCAATCCTTCATTTTTACAATTTCCAGTCGATTTCTTCTTTTCCTTCGCTGCGGAGAATTTCATTGATTTTTGAAAAATGTCTGCAGCCGAAGAACCCTTTGTAAGCCGAGAGAGGTGAGGGATGAGCAGCGGTAAGGATGTGATGACGTGAAGAATCGATCAGCTCACGTTTTGCAATAGCAAAGTTACCCCACAGTACAAAGATTAATCCTTCCCGTTTTTGTGAGAGCGTGGCAATTGCGGCATCGGTAAATGTTTCCCAGCCGTGATGCTGATGTGAACCAGCCTGATTTTGCCTTACAGTCAGAGTGGCATTCAGAAGCAGTACTCCCTGATCGGCCCATTTTTCGAGATTACCACTGGCTGGTTCCGGGATGCCCAGATCATCATGAAGTTCTTTAAAGATATTGACAAGTGACGGTGGTTTAGGTATTCCATCCGGTACAGAGAAACAGAGGCAATGAGCCTGGCCTTTTCCATGATAGGGATCCTGACCAATAAAAACCACTTTTACATGATCAAATGGAGTATGATGAAATGCATTAAAAATCAATGATCCCGGAGGATAGACAGGATATTTTTTCTTTTCTTCTGTCAGGAATTTCTTCAATTCACCGAAATATAATTTATTGAATTCATCTCCAAGGATGTCTTTCCAGCTTTCTTCAATGATCGGATTGATTTTCTCCATGTCTTGAACAATAGTCAGTTGAAAACTTTTAAACAAAAAAGGTTAAAATGGTTGTTCGGTATTCTGAAAAACTGTTACTTTGCACAACTTATTGAAATGTAAGATTATGAAAAAGATCTTATTAACAGTTGTTTCTATTTTGCTGCTCGCGATTTTTATTGTCTCGTGCACTACTAACCAGCATTGTGCTGCTTACGGCGAAAGACAAAGATACCAAATTGAACGTCGCTGAGAACTCTTTGAGTAATTAAATTTTTATTCAAAAGGGAAGCAGGCAGCATGTTTCCCTTTTCTTTTTTCTTCTTACCTTTGAATAACCTTCCGGTAAAAGATCATGCGACGAATCCTTCTGATGTCAGTCATTATTATGGTCTCATGGGTTTCCGCTGTGGCGCAGGCCTACGATGAAGAATCGCAGGATACGCTTCCGGAAAATGTTCTTCTTGAAAAGCAATGGTATTTAGGGGCGACAATTCATTCCAACGGATGGGGCGTGAAATTCCGGGATGGATGGAATCTTACGGCACTTCATCAGTTCATGTGGGAAATAGAATTCGTGACCTATAAATCTTCCAAGGAAATCCGAAGTGTCAATCCTAATTATTCCGATTCGAAGAGCTATATATACGGGAAACTGAATTACCTGGGATTTCTTAAGGGAGGTGTAGGTTCTCAGAATATTCTGAACCGAAAACCTTATTGGGGAGGTGTCCAGCTCAGCGCTTTTTATTTTGGCGGGTTATCTTTGGGGATTACCAAGCCGGTCTATCTTTATATTGTCCATTTTGCATCCGACAGCACTACCGAAATTACCGAGGAAAGGTATGACCCGTCATCCCATTATCCGGAAATTATTTACGGAAGAGGATCTTTTCTTTCAGGAATTACAAAGCTGAATTTTTATCCGGCAGTTTATGCAAAAACCGGTCTGGATTTTGAGTTTGGAACACATTCCCGTTCTCTGGAATCCCTCGAAGCAGGAGCCGACTTCACGTATTCTCCTATTGGAATTCCTATTATGGCAAATAATCCGAAACAAAATTTTTTCCTTACATTATATATTAGCCTGAATATAGGGAAAAGACATAATTAGAATCAGCGAACTGCACTCCGGATTCCGAACTTTTTTATTTAGCAGCTATAGCTTCGATCTCGATAAGCACTCCCATCGGAAGCTTAACAACCTGAAAAGCTGCCCGGGCAGGTGAATGTTCCGGGAAATATTTTCCGTAAATAGCATTCATCGCCTGGAAATTATTCATATCACTCAGCAGGCATGTCGTTTTAACAACATGAGAATAATTGTATCCCGCTGCTTTCAGGATCGCTTCGATATTTTTCAGAACCTGTTCTGTTTGTTCTGCAATACCGCCTTCAACGATTTTACCGGTTGCCGGATCAATAGGTATCTGTCCTGAAATGAATAACATATGATTTGCTTCAACTGCCTGGCTGTACGGACCGATGGCTTTGGGTGCACCATCTGTAAAAATGATCTTTTTCATATTATTTTGGATTGTAATTTATTCTGCATAATCACGGAAATCTTTCTTTTTGCTAAGTTTCAGATCCTGGAGAATGGAGGCTTTGACATTGATTGAAAAATCCCACTGCTGTTGTCCTCCTTTGGGAACCCATCCAAACCTCATTTCCCAGCAATGAAGATCACGGTAAATATCTAAACGTGTATACGATAATTGCCCGTTGGCAAAATCATAACCCGTATAAACCGAAACTTTCCATTTAGGAGTAATATTGAGCTGACCGTTCAGATTAAGGGTCTGAATGACTTTCCCGACCCGTTTGATATAGGAGCTGTTCCAATCTTTGGAATAGCTGAAGTTATAACCAAGGGAAAAACTCCAGGGTATATCAAAATCAACATAATAATCATAAAATTCATTTACATCTGATTGCTCTCCCGGGGTTCCTGCCGAAGGTGTTTTTTTCTTTTTTGCCTTATCGGAAGATAGATTATAGGACATTCCCAACGTCCATGTTGTATTATCCAACCGGAATAATCGATGATTAACATCCCATTCTGTTTTTGCGATACTGGCACCGGAAGCATTCCGTGCATAGGGGTCCCAGCTGCTTGAATAATTCACTTTCAGGCCTTTGAAAAGAGTTGTATAACCTGTAAGGTACAGTTTCGACCAGTTTAGTGAATCTTTTGTCACATCGTACGACATACGGAGCGTGAAGTCCTCAATCAGCTTAATTTTTCTTGTACCGGTCACCGTATCTTTCCGGTTTCTGACCTTCATTTCAAGATTATTACTAATACTGAAGCTGACCAGCCCTGACCGTGAAGAAGCAGGTGATCCATAAAGCGAATTCTCAAAAATTGAATATTTCTGCGGGTTTACTTTGTTGGTATCGTTATCGATATAGCGGTAATACCCGAACCAGGAAGAGCTGAAATCAGGAGTAAACGAGAAGGATACGGTTGGTGTGATCATATGGCGGACAGCAATGACAGGACCTTTTTTAAAAGTAAACATTCCATACAGACGGGTATTCACTGATGTGGACATATTTCCGTCAAAACCATTCCTGAACCCGGGCACATTCCTGACAACCAGAGTGTCTTTCCCGGTCTTTTCACTGGTGATATATTCTTTATGTACCGATTTAAAGTACATACGGTCGGTCATATTGATGCTGTTGGTCCAGTTCAGGAATTTGAAGATCCTGAATGTTCCGGAAACAGGAATTGTGTTACGGATTCCGTTTTGAAGCTGATCAGTCCAGCCCTGCCGGAAAATTGTAGTATCTGTTGTACTGTAATGATTTTCAGCATCAAGATTGTATTTGGTACTTATATTTTCGTACCACCGTATTTTACCTGAGCGATTTTTTTTACGGAAAGGATAAAACTGATTTACAAAAAAGGTTACGGAAGGAAGGTTGATATCAACCGTTTTATTCAGTGTATTCTGGCTGTGGCTTGCATTCAGTATCAGGTAAAAATCATTGGCAAAGCTCGTGGAATATGTTATGTTTGAGCTGTATGTATTGGTCAGATATGACTGAGTGCTTGTTGAAAGATTATTCTGGTCGTAGGCACTGCTCTGGATATTGACGTTGGCTGAAAAATTGCTGTGAGGTCTTGCTTTTGAATCCTGGGTATGAATCCACTGGAATTTAAAATCGGTATTCCGTTGAAAATCATTGGCGCCCTTTGTGCCAAGCAGGTTGACCGAATAACCGAATTTCATATCACCGCTGTAATGGTACCGGTAATTATACCGGACTGTTGGGGATACGGCCCAGGAGCCGTGACTATAAATATCTCCGACCAGCTTTACATCAAAAAAGTCGTTGGGCGACCAGTAGTATCCTCCCTGCTGGAGGAAGAATCCGCGGTTGGAAGATTCTCCGTATGTAGGAATAATAATTCCGTTACGCCTGCCGGACCGGTTTGGGAAGTAACCAAACGGGATCATAAGGGGAGTAGGCACATCTGCTATAATCATGTAGGCCGGACCGGTAATAACACGTTTCCCTGGAATTACCTTAGCTTTTCCGAATTTAAATTCAAAATCTGGATTCTCCTTTTTATTGCAGGTTGTATACCAGCCATCATGGATGTAAGTGATGTCATCTTCCATCTTTTTAATAACTGTACCGTGTAAATAGCCTTCATCCTGTTGTGTGGAAACGGTTTGAATATACCCCTTTTTGGTATTGTAATTGTAATCAATGATTTGTGATTCAAACTTCTGGGATCCCTCGGAAAACTGGGGGATACCCACTTTTTTACCGGTAGAATCGGGTAAACCGGTAGCATGAACACGGTTATTATGAAAGTCAATTTCAATATAATCGGCCTTCATCTCCATATTTTGGTACTTGATATCGGCCTCCTTGTAAAGAAATACTTTTTGATTTTTGATATTGAAATGAAGAGAATCCGTCGCTTTGTATTCTACCTTTGCTTTTATCGGCTCATGCTTTTTAACGGCATGGATTGTGTCTGCATGGATTTTTTGCTTGATTGTATCCTGTGCCAGCCCGGGTCCAGCTTGAAAGACCAGCATCAAAAACAACCAATGGAAAAGTCTGGAATGCCTTGTTAATAACTTCGTTAACAATTTCTTTTCCTTTCTCTGAGGTTAATGTTCTATCTTTGTTTTATCAACAGGCAAAGGGGATTTAACGGCCAGGCACCCGTCGCATTCAGAACTCAAAACTAAACAAAAAATATGAGTTCGATGTCATTTTATAATACTTTAACACAAAACAGCAATATCCGGATGCGTTGTTATCTATTGATTATAAGTTTCATATATTTTTTTTTCTGCTTTTCCTCGCCTTTGGTTGCCCAGGAGAAAATAACCATTGGTAAAATTGTAATTGATGCAGGTCATGGAGGCAAAGATCCGGGGACAATCGGGAAAATGAGCCAGGAAAAAAGTGTAACGCTGGCTATTGCGCTGTGCTTAGGAAAGAAAATCCAGGAAGAATTGCCGGGTGTTAAAGTGATCTATACCCGGAATAAAGATGAATTTGTGGAATTGCATGAAAGAGCAGCCATTGCTAACCGGAGCAAGGCCGATCTGTTCATTTCCATTCATTGTAATGCAAACCATTCCAAGGCTTTACACGGAGCTGAAACCTATATAATGGGTCTTTACCGGACAAATGCCAATCTTGCCATTGCAAAGAAGGAAAATTCATCCATTCTGATGGAACCCGATTATACCGCAAATTATGATGGATTTGATCCCAATTCGGACGAATCTTATATAACCTTTTCCCTCTTTCAAAATGCATTCATGGATCAAAGTACCGCTCTGGCTGCTCTTGTCCAGGATGAAATGAAGGATCGTGTCGGACTTCAGGATCGTGGGGTTCGCCAGGCAGGATTCCTGGTTTTGTATCATACCACGATGCCCAGCATTCTGGTAGAAACAGGTTTTCTTTCCAATCCGGAAGAGGAAAAGTTCCTGAATTCTAAGTCTGGTCAGGATTATGTCTCTTCGGCCATTTTGCGTGCTATCCGGCGTTTCAGATCAGGAATAAATAAAAAAACGGAGGAAGTAGCCGTTAAGACAAAAGATTTACCTTCAAAAAAACGGGATGTAACAGTAAAATCCAACGATTTACCTTTAAAAAAGCAGGATATAACGGTAAAATCCAAAGATTTACCTTCAAAAAAACAGGAAAGATCTGTAAAATCCAAAGACGATCCTCCGGTCATACGTTACCGGGTTCAGGTGGCAACTTTCCCTTCGGATATCGGAATTCATTCCAAACGCTTTGCAGGGCTTAACGATGTAAAAGTATATAAGCATAATGGTATTTATAAATATACTTCCGGCGATGAAAAATCATGGGATGATGCGTTGAAACTTCTTGGGAAGATAAAAAAGCATGGGTTCCATGACGCATTTATCGTGGCATTTTCAAATGATGAAAGAATTACGGTAGAAGAAGCAAGAAATGCCCTTGGAAAGGAAACCAAAAAATAATTTTCCCTGATTTTTCGCGTTATTTCCGTAGGAAAATTAGGTAATTTTGCATTATTAATCAATATGATCGCAGTGAAAATCCGGAAGGAAGTTAAAGTAGGAATATTATTTGTCGTAGCACTTATTGTAATAATATGGGGTATGATGTTTTTAAAGGGTTTGCAACTCTTTAAACCCCGTAAAATAGTGTATGCCGTTTATGAAAAGGTAAATGGACTGGTTCCTGCAAATCCGGTTTTGATCAACGGATTAAAGGTCGGCCAGGTCAAAGACCTTTATTTTTCCAAAACCCAGCCCGGAAAGATTATTGTTGAATTATATATAACTTCCGATTACCCGATCCCCAGAAATTCTGTCGCAAAGATTTACAGTTCGGATCTGATGGGAACCAAAGATGTTGAAATTATTCTTGGGGATTCAAAGGCTTATCTTCAACCGGGAGATACGTTGAAAGCGATCACTGAAGCTACATTGGGCGAAGAGGTTAATCGTCAGATCCTGCCATTGAAAATAAAAGCTGAAAATCTGATCAGTTCGATTGATACGGTGGCCAATATCCTTCAGCAGGTACTGAATAAGAATACCCGGGATAATCTGATCACCTCCGTTGAACATGTCAGGAATACTTTGCAGAATCTTGAACATACCACTTATAATTTAGATACGCTGGTAGGATCTGAAAAGAAACACCTGGCTGGTATTATCTCTAATGTGGAATCCATCAGCAGTAACCTCCGGAAAAACAACGATAAGATCACGAATATCCTTTCCAATTTTTCATCGGTAAGCGATTCTCTGGCAAAAGCCCGGATCCCTTCCACTATCCTTGAAGTTCATAACACGGTTGCCGATCTGGATCAAATTATTTACAAGATTAATAATGGAGAAGGAACTGTGGGTCAGTTGGTTAAAAATGAGCAGCTTTACAAAGAAGTTGAAAAGGCTGCACGGGACCTGAATCTTCTTATTGAAGATATCAAGGCGAATCCTAAAAAATATGTAAAAATTTCTGTCTTCTGAGAAGGATGTGCCCTACCAGATAAAAATGTCTTCTTTTATCAGGGGGCGCCTTTTTTCAATCCAGCGAAAATTTTTCAGTTTCAAATCGTAAGGAGAGATATCTTTTTCCGGGTAAAAAGTTGCATCCGGTTTTGATATGTAGGTTATATCTGTAAATTTATTCTTTTCCAGAAAGATCAGCAGATCGCTTGATATGGCTTTATTGATCCCGATCAGGCTCCGGTCATCTTCCCTGGCAAAGTATATTGTCTCGGAATTACCCAGAACCCGGATCTTGTAAATCTCGTTGTTCTTAAAATAGCCGATCATATTCCTGCCTTTAACCTGATTGAATTTATTGGTGTCATCTTTGGAAATGATAAAAGCTGAATTATATAGAACAATGGAATCGGCCTGGTTGTTCCGGATATTCAACCGGATGGAATCTGCTGTTAACTGATTTTCGCTGGACCAGATTACAGGGTCATGATATAGAAACATGGTGGAATCAGCACCATGGTAAGCCAGTGAATCTCCCAGACCCTGAAGATCATGGCGGAAGAATTTAACTTTATAAAAAGCCCTGATATTCCGAATGTTATCTGTCGAATCGAAAGTGCCGTGGATGGTATCGCTGTGCAGGAACAAAGAGTCTTTTTTATCGATCAGCACGGCAACCGCACTGTCGGTCATATAGGTATACCCTTTCTTCCGGAAAATTTCACCGTAATTGCCTTTCAGAATGATATTTTTAACTGTATCTTTCAGAATCGCATGACGGAAAACCTGACCATATCCGGTATTCCGTTCATAATGCATACTATCGCCCGTAACACTCTGAGGTCCGTGAAAAATGATCCCGTTTTTCCGGAAACGGGAAATATCATTTTTTGTGTCGTACCATCCGTTCTCGCAATAAATGGAATCTTCTTTCCCGACAATGGTGGAAGGACCGAAAAAATATGAGGTTTCAGAAACTGTATTGTAAAGCAAGGTATCCGAGTGCATTATATATTCCGGATTGAGAAGGATGACCTTTTGCTTGAAAAAGAATTTTTTATCGTCGGTGTAGTAATATCCATATTTACTGACCAGGGTGTTTTTCCCGTTCACAATTTTTCCCCAATCATCATAGCGGGCTATATCCGTATTACGGTCGAAATAAAGCGTATCGGTGGTCAGGGTAGTTTCATTGTCGATCAGCCTGACTTTATTTTTAATACATGCAATACGCGTATTACCGTCGTATTTCAAAGAATCGCCGAAAAGATTCAATGTGTCGCTTACCCGGATATGAACATTTCCATATGCTCTCACATTATTCTGGATTTCATTCAGATAAGCGCTGTCGCAATATAAATAGGTACTATCGTGTCTGAGGACGACATCTCCCAGTATTCGCTGGATATCCGGTCCGATATCCTTATTATATTCCCAGGAATTAGCTTTTTCAAGCATGATTTTTGTTTTGCCCTGGGAAAAGAGTGATAAGGGAAGTAAAAAGATAAAAACAAAAGGAATTATCCACAAACAACGAGTCGTGAACGTTGAGCCCTGATTTATATGGGATATAAGCTTAAACACAGGGGCAAAGGTAATGATTCGCTTTCAAATTTATGAACCATTCCCATTTTTGTATGACGGAAATCGCTAATTTTGGGCTTTCTTAAATACTATTTTATCATATTACATGAGCTCAAAATTTGATCCACGCCGCAACTATAATGAAACCCGGAAAGCTATAGGATACGTTCCGCGAAGCAAAGCAACACAGAAAGATTACGACAGGATTGGTTTTACCTCCGGGCTGGAAGTTCACCAGCAATTAAATACCAGAGAAAAACTATTTTGTCGTTGTCCTGCCGGGATATATCAGAAAGCAGATGATTATGATGCGGAACTGATCCGCCATATGCGTCCGACTCTTAGTGAATTGGGCGAATATGATGGGACTGCTTTAATGGAATTCAAGACCCGTAAAAAGATAATTTACAGGATCAAAAATCAAACTGCCTGTACTTACGATGTGGATGACACACCTCCATTTCCTCTGAACCGGGAAGCTCTTGAGATTGCCATTGAACTGTCGTTGATTTCGAAGCTGAATATCGTCGGTGAAGTGCATATCACCCGGAAACAGTACCTGGATGGATCTATCCCCACAGGTTTTCAACGTACTGCCATCATCGGGGTTGAAGGTGAAATGCAATTAAAGAATAAAAAGGTAAAATTAATCCAGCTCAGCCTGGAAGAAGATGCCTGTCGTGAAGTTTCGGATATTGGCCATGTAAGAGTATATCGTACCGACCGTCTGGGAATGCCCCTGATCGAAACCGTTACCTATCCTGAATTTAAAAATCCGGATGAGGTGAAAGAAGGTGCCGATTATATTCGTTTCATGAACCGGAGTACTGGGAAAGTACGTACCGGTATTGGTTCTACCCGTGCGGATGTCAATGTGAGCTGTACCGGTGGAACAAGAATTGAAATCAAAGGCGTTGCCCATACATCCTGGATGCCTGAGCTGACTCATAATGAAGTATTCCGTCAATGGGCTTTGCTTCATATCAAAGAAATGCTTCTCGAAAGAGTTAAAGCACCTGTTGAATGGAAGTCGTCTCATAAAGAAGTGAGCGCCAAGGAAATAGGTCTTAAAGAAGATCTTATTCGCGCCCTTAGCCAGCCTTCTGTAAAAATTTATATTATCAATCTTCCGCAGTATCACGGTATATTATCACACTTTACCCAACCGGGTAAAATGTTTGCTGATGAATTTTCAGATCGACTGAAAGTTATTGCCTGCATTGAAAAACCCAATATGCTTCATTCTGAAATGCCGGATGATATTGCAGGAAAGAAAGTCTGGGCCAAAGTATCCAGCTTGCTTGACAGTAAGGAAGAAGATGCACAGCTTATCATCTGGGGTGATGAAGACGATATCCCTACGGCTCTTGAAACGATCGAAGAACGCTGCCGCATGGCTTTCAGTGGTATTCCGAAAGAAACCCGTAAATCGTTAAAAGACGGTACAACCATTTTTGAACGGGTTCTTCCCGGTGCCGACCGTATGTACCCGGATACGGATTCCGCTCCTATTCCTCTTTCTGATCAGCGTATTACTGAGATTTCACAAAATCTTCCGGTATTGGTTTCCGAACGTTATGCAGAACTTACAAAATGGAATGTTCCGGAAGATACCTATACCTATATATTGAAGAACAACCTCATGCCTCTGATTGAAAAATGCCAATCCGATCTGGGTGTGGAACCTCGCTTTACTGCAACCCTGCTGGCTCATACATTGAAGCATATTCGTGGCCAGCATCCGGCAGCTCCCGAATTTTCCTTCAACAAAATATATGATTTACTGGGTTTTCTTGTCAACAGGAAACTCGATCTCGCCATCGCCAGGAAGATGCTGTATCATCTTTATCAGCACCCGAAAATGGATTTCGATTCAATTCTTGTGACTATGGGATTTAATGAAATTCCACGCGAGGAGATCATCGAAAAGATTCCGTTCCTGGTCAAAAAATATGATCAGATTAAGACCTCTGAAAATTCAGGTGCCGGTGTCCGTTGGATCATGGGACACCTGAGTGAAAAAGCGCTGGGCAACATGCCACTGAGCGAACTGAAAGAGATGATTCTGAAAGAAGGAATGAAGGATTGATTTTATAAATCGTAAATAGTTAATAGTAAATTATAATGGCTGACGATATTTTCCAGGGCTATAAAGGACACGCGCTCGAAATACTGAAAAAACACAATGCCCGGGTTTGGGCTCACGTGAAAGTAGATACAACCCGGGGTATGTTTGAAGGAACTATTCTTCCCCGTTCTGAAAATACGGATGACAAGCACCTGGTATTGAAGATATTTACCGGTTATAACATCGGTCTTGATGTAGATACTATCCGGGATATCAAGGAATTGGGTTATAAAAAGGCAGTTTACAAAATCCCTGAAAAGGAATTCCCTTATTCTGAAGGTAAACCTAATGTAAAGCTTCTGGGAACCGGCGGAACCATTGCTTCCCGTCTTGACTATCGTACGGGTGCTGTTATTCCGGCTTTCTCTCCCGGGGAACTTTATGGAGCAGTTCCTGAATTAGCCGATATCTGCAACCTGACAACCGAAAAGCTTTTTGCTGTTTTCAGTGAAAATATGGGACCGGAACAGTATAAAAAACTGGCAGTTGCAATCGGTAATGAAATCGAAAAAGGAATTGACGGTATTATTATCGGCCATGGAACGGATACCATGCATTATACATCGGCAGCTTTGACTTTTATGGTACAGGATCCCCCGGTTCCTATCGTTCTGGTAGGATCCCAGCGCTCATCTGATCGTCCCAGCTCGGATGCTGCGTTGAACCTGATGCATGCCGCAACAGCAGCAGGACACGGCGATATTGCCGAAGTCATGGTTTGTATGTTTGGACCTACTTCCGATGAATATGGTTTCCTCCATCGTGGAACCCGTGTCAGAAAAATGCACTCTTCATACCGTTCTACTTTCCGGACTATTGGTGATACTCCGCTGGCAACGGTTACCCGTCAGGGAGTTACTCCTATAAAAACCGAATATAACCATCGCCGGAAAGACCGTAAGGTAAAAATTATGCCTTATTTTGAAGAACGGGTAGCCATGCTGTATTACTATACCAATATGAATCCCGATATGATCGACGCTGCTGTCGATAATGGATATAAAGGGATTATAATTATCGGTACAGGACTTGGTCATGTCAACAAACCCCTTTATCCTGCTATTAAGCGTGCCATTCAGAAAGGTGTTGCAATCTATATGACCGTTCAGACTCTCTGGGGCTATGTTCATATGTTTGTTTATGATACCGGCCGTGATCTGATGGCTTTAGGAATCGTTCCTGCAGAAAATATGCTTCCTGAAACCGCATATATCAAGCTTGGGTGGGCATTGGGACAAACCAACGATCTGGAAAAAGTCAAAGAGATTATGCTTACTCCGATCAATGGTGAAATCACTAAACGCGAACCATACAATGGTTATCTTATCTACCAGGGCGGAGTGCCGGAAGTTGAAGCATTCATAAAGCAATTCCATAAATAATTGCCGGAGTTTCCTAATAACTGATCGAATAGGTCAACTCAAATCCCCAGGAATTGTCATGGGGGAAATAAGTACTTCGCATACCCAATGCAATGGGATACAAAAATCTCAGTAGATGAAAGTCCGTTGTAAGTTCAACGCCGGTTGATTTATAAACACCGGATGTAAATCTTTCCTGGTAATTTACGCTCCAACTTTCTGCATAATCAAAGAACAGGTTCATCCGGACCCGTTTGAAATAAAGCAGAGAACCCAGACTCCAGTCGGGATAAAAAAGAGGCATGGCATAATTAAAGGAAAGGGAATATATTTTTGGATCAAAAATATCATAATACCCCCGGGGATAGGTAATCACATCCGCATATCGATAACTAAGGGTTCCCGGGTTATAATGATTCTGGAATGCTCCGTAAATACGGATTCCATGATGTCCAAACATACCGGGAAAATAAAACCGTGTTTCAATCCCAAGCACGGATCCCATATCATTTTTTGTAAACGGCGTACTGCGATAAACGAAAAAGAAAGTCTGTCCCCATCTGGGATAAATATCTTTTCCGGAAGATCTGGTATATTGGAAGAAGGAGAGCTTATAATCCAACGATTGGATCAATCCCTGGTTAAAATATTCTGGCGTAGATGAATGATGTTTTGCATATATTAGGGTAGTCCCGATTGATGGGGTGAGATAACGGTAATAATTCCCAAAACTGAAATTCCAGGGAATGCTGACAGATGTCGAAAGATTCATTTCCTGCCAGGTAAACCGTACCTTCTCATTCCGGAATGATGTGATTGCATAGCCTGCCCGGTTCCCAATATCAAAATGAAAATCTAATACGGGATATAATCCTTTATAGCTCAGCGTTGTATAATATTTTCCCGTCTTCTCGTTCAGATTGTAATCGTAACCGGCTGATACAATCATGGTGCTCAGGTCATTCTGTGAAAGGACCATTATTCCCGGACTCATATCTAAATTACCGGCACTGAATGAAACCGGTGCCCAGCAATGAAAATTGAATAAATGACCCAACTTTGAATACTTACAAACTGAGTCCAACGTCTCATGTTCAGAATATTTTGTCCCATGTTGTAAAACGCTATCCTGAACATTCACCTTTTCTTGTTCTGCCATTGCTTCAAAAAGCCGGTAAGAGTTATCGGTTATCCGGTCGACAGGTATCCAGGCGGTAGAGTCAATCCGGGCTTCGGCAATCTGAAATCCATCTGCTCCGGAATCGGTGTAAATAAAACGGCTGGTATGGATCGAAAAGTCCGGATCATATGCACCGAATCGTGATGACGTGACCTGATACATCTTTTTAAAAGGGATATTCAGAATATAAAGGTTCTCTATTCCTGAATAATCAGACGAAAACAGGATATAATTATTCCCCCAAAATGAAGGACCGGAAATCTGGTGATAGCTGAAAGGTAAAATGCTGGAAAATATTCCCGAATCCGGATCAAACAGACCGATGCTGTTTCCTCTGGCATCCAGCCATGTAAAAGCAATCCGTGTACCCTCTGCA
>JAUZOW010000010.1 GCA_030706225.1 Bacteroidota bacterium
AGAAATAACAACATCGCATTCCATACCGATGCCTGTCAGTCGTTCGGTAAAATCCCCGTCGATCCGGAAAAAATTCATGCAGATATGATATCTCTGAACGCTCATAAGATTTATGGTCCTAAGGGTGTCGGTGCTCTGTATATCCGAAAGGGAACAGTAATTGAACCCATTCTTCATGGAGGCGGACAAGAGCGCGGACTCAGGTCCACTACCGAGAATATTCCCGGAATTGCCGGATTTGCTAAAGCAGCAGAACTTTGTCATGAGCAAATGGATAATGAAATCCGCAGGTTACAATCTCTTCGTAATCACTTTATCGACAGGCTTCACAACGATTCTGAGGAAGTTTACTTTAACGGTCCGGAAGACGGATACCCTGGAATCATCAATTTTTCATTCCGCGGCAGAGAAGGGGAATCAATACATCTGCTGCTGATGCTGGATGAAGCCGGTGTTGCTGTCTCAACCGGTTCTGCATGCTCCTCAAATCATTCAAATGCATCTGGCTCTCATGTTTTGAATGCAATGGGTCGTAACCCCGTTGAAGCCAGGGGAGCTATACGTGTCAGCATCGGCCGCTTTAATACCGTCGATGACATGGATAACTTTTGTGACATTTTGCATAATGTATATTCAAAACTTAAAACGGTTTATTCTCATTAATTGATATTCCCATGAAAGATAACGGATCTGTTTCAAACGATATTTTAAAACAGCTTCCTTCCAGTAATTGCGGAGGATGCGGTTTCAAAACCTGCCAGGAATTTGCCATGTATATCCCTGAACATCCTGAAGAAGCCAAACGTTGTACTCATTTACAAGCCGCACGGCAATCGAAATCAACCCCGTCAGGCATCGGAGATCTTCTTCAGCACAGAAACCAGCAAAGGACCTGGCTCGACAATCTTCAACGCCCTTACGACTTCATTCTTGAATGTTTTGAGAATGATCCGGGCCCACGGGAAACCATTCTCCCGTATAATCCGCAGCTTGTCAAAGAGCTGGGTGTAAAGAAAGGCGATATTATGATCGGCCGGCCCATGGGAATGTCGTGTGGCTGCCCTATAACCCATTGCGGAATAGTAACCGGAGTGGATCCTCGTAATGGTGTCATTAACTGGTGCGTTACAGGTCCTCTCCGTCCCCGTACCGAAGGCTTTATCGATATCGGATATTATGTTGCACAGGCTTATGATGGCATCATACGGGAAGCAAATACAGAAATCAAACTGGGCAAAAGATACTGGTTTCTTCCCCGGCGCTGCATGCTTCAATGGCGTCACAGCGGCCTTGTCAATGCCGTTACAAGACTAAAAGACGGAAGTATCAAAATAAGAGTGGAAGGGTTATTTATCGGGTAAAAAAAAGTTCCTGATTATTTCCCGGTTAGAAGTTCTGTGGTACCGGTTCAGCTTCGGGGAAACAAACCACCCAATGGAAGCGTGTTCATAATCAAGAACACGCATACTTTGATTATACACGACATCCAGTCCGAGTTTTAAAGTGGTTTCCGCAACGAATATCTCTTCCCCGAAAAGAAATGAGAAATGCCGGAATGTTCCTCCTCTATCAAAATAATCCTTATGAAAGATCATACAGGAACCATGAGGAGCATAGATCTTCTTTTCCACAATAGTTTCAAGGTCCTTTACTCTTTCCTTCCCCTGAAAAGCCTTAATCAGGCCTCTTTTCGCATAGGATAGCAATGTATAAACATTGTTAAACAGAAAACATGAATAAAGCACCTGGTAGAATCTCAGCCGGGCAAGGCTGTACCGATGCATTTTCTCCGGGTTATAATCGGTTCCCCATTTGCTTGAAATAATCGAAGGTGCAACCATCCCCACTGCAGAACGGCCGGTATAACTTTTCAATATCTCGAAAAAATGAAAATCATCGAATACAATATCTACATTGGTCACCAGAACCCATTCCGGAAAATACGGATTTTCTTTTTTGAACTTTTCCAGTCCTTCTTCCGCTCCGGCCATATATCCATGATTTCCGGATGATTTATAATATTCAAGAAAATCATATTTGTTCAGAGCAGTGGTAAAATCCGCCGGTGCTATTTCTTCGCTGTTATCCACCAGTAACAGATGAAATGGCTTATCCGGAAACTTCGACAGGCTATCGGCATACCGGAGCGTCTCATCATAGGTCCGATAAATAATTCCTATAATCAGGATATCTTTTCTTTGTGCCATCTGTTACGAATGATGAAAAGAATAACGATCAGTATATACATCAGCGAAGAGAGGAAAGCGCTGAATGCAGCGGCTGTCAAGCCATAAAAAGGAACAAGTATCAGGTTTAATGCAATATTCAGGATCATGACGATCAGAATAATAATTAACATCAGCCTTTGTTTTAAAAGCAGTTCTAACGGCTTGTGAACAATCATGGCCAGTTGCCACAGGAAGGCGCTGCCCAGCAGGAGGCCCGAAATCATCCGCGGAATGTGAACAGAAAGATGAAGAATACGCTGATACAGTATATCCTGGAGAAAGATGAATGCGACAAAGACAAGCAACAATTCCAGCAGGATGACCTGTGTTGATTCCCGGATCATAAAGCCTGCTTTCTCCTTATTCCCCTCATTCCATTCCTTTACAATATTCGGGTGATAGGCCAGAATGACCGGTGCCGTTACAAAAGTGGCGACTTTCACAATGATATCCTTAACAGCAGAGTACACTCCGACTTCCTTATAACTGAAAAATTCGCTGATGATAAAACGGTCGGCAATGGTTACAATATTGCTGAGGAAAAGCCATATGGTAAGCGTAAACCCGAAATCAAGCATTCTTCTTGTAAAATCAGGGTCCCAGTAGAAATTAGCCAGATTGACCGGATATTTATGGGAAGCAGGCATGCTGATCCGGATCATCTCCGCAAATACAAGCCCGAGGCTCATAGAGACAAAAATGATGGCAAACCATTTGACGTGAACAACGAAAAGGAAAATGGAAAGTATTCCGATATAGAGAAGATTAAAGCTCCCTTCGAGTATGGCATAGCGGAGAGGCTTTGTTTGTGCCTGGTTCAGGGTAAGGTTGAAAAAGTAAAAATTATAGAGGAAAACATATAACAGAACAATTCCCGTTTCTATCCAGGTCAATTTGAAATAAAAAATACAAACCGGAAGCATGATCAAAACCGCTGCAACGGAACTTAGAATGGTCAGATGAAATAAGCGGTTGATTGTCGTTTCCAGCTCATCCTTATATGCCGTAAGAAAACGCAGGGTACTTTGCTGTATCCATCCGAAAGTCAAAGTACTCACCAGCATGGATGCATAAAAAACCAGTGAATAACGGCCATATTCCACTTCGCCCAGCGTCCGTACGACGAGAACGATGATGAAAAGCGTGACCAGTGCAGGAATGAGCTTACCCGTAAAATAAATAATGACTTCCTTTTTCATGATACTGAGGCTTCTTCCTGCTTTGATTTAACGGGTTGATGAAGGTTTGTATTTCTTACTGCCGGTTATAAAAAATTTCCAGATCCCGGCCAGGAATCCGTATCCATAGGAGCAATGAACAAGAAAAAAAATCCAGGGAAGAAAAAAGAACAGTTTCCATTTTCCGGATTCTCCTGCAATCTTAGCTGAAAACAAGAGATCCGCGATCAGATAAAGAGAGATTCCTGCCAGCCAGGTATAAAAGATGATCCTGATGAAAATTCCGGCGAAAAGAAAAAGCGAAATGAAAAGTACAAACAGAGGTGGAATAAATTGGCGTAAAGTGACGGCTTTTCCGAGTTTCCGGGCTACCAGAGGCTTGAACAATCCGTATTGGCAGAACATTTTCATGAGCGACTTTACAGAACTCCGGGCATAATAATCGATTTTTACATCCGGAACAAGGTAAATGACACCACCGTTTTTAATCAGCCGTGCATTGAATTCATCATCCTGGTTGCGTAACAGATCTTCATCGAAATATCCGATCTTATCAAAAACCTCTTTGCGGTAACATCCGTAAGGAACCGTATCCACGATCCGGGCATGTTTCACCTCAAAGCGGTAATGTGCATTCCCTACTCCGAAAGGAGAAGAAACTGCCGATGCAATGGCCTGAGCCGACAGGGAATTGTTTCCCGGAAGAGTATTCCATACTCCGCCGACATTGTCAGCTTTCAGCTCGTATAGATAATGAACCAGACATGAAAAATAGTTTTCCGGGTACCGGGCGTGGGCATCCAGACGGATGATCACCTCCCCTTTCGATTTCCGAATCCCTTCATTCAGTGCAAAAGGTACATAGCGTTTGGAATTATCCAGCAGATGAATATAGGGATACTTTTCAGAAAAGCCGGAAATGATTTCGCGGGACCTGTCTTTGCTTCCTCCGTCGATGATCATCACTTCCGTCAAGCTTTTCGGGTAATCCTGCCGAAGAATGTCCTCCAGCAATGAGGGGAGAAATTTCTCCTCATTATAGCAGGGAATAATGACGGAAATAAAAGGCGCCGGATTAATATCTGCAAGATCGGCCATAATAAAATCAATAGATGATCATGCAAAAATAACCCTTTCGCTCAGATTTATTAAAACAGTCTTTTTTAAAGAAAGAAAAACAGAGAATTTCTCAATGGCGATGGCTTTCCAGAAGCTTCTGCACCTCCTCTTTATAGGTATCCCCGATAAATAATTCAGTGTCGCCGATAAAGATGCTGTTTTTCCGGATTGAGGTAATGCTGGGGATTGCAACAAGGTATGATTTATGGATTTGTATGAAAGATGCTTCCGGCAGCTCCTCTTTCATTGCTTTGATCCCCATTCTGACTACAAGCGGCTTGGGTGTGCTTTTCAGATGGATCTTGATATATTCCCTCAATCCTTCGATGTAAACGATATCACTGAACATCACTTTCACCATGCTGTAACCGATGTTCACAAATATATACTCGGGAACATATGAAGGAAAATTCTTTTTGTTCTTAAGAAGATATAGTTCCTGAGCTTTATTACAGGCTTTTATGAACCGGTCCATGGGGACAGGCTTGATCAGATAATCCACCACATCCAGCGAAAAGCCTTCCAGAGCATATTGTTTGTAAGCGGTAATGATAATGACCATAGGCTTTGCCGAAGAAAGACTTTCTATAAACTGAAGCCCCGTAAGGCCCGGCATCTGAATATCAATGAAAACAAGATCGATTTTCTGTTCCTGCAAAATCTTTATTGCGGCAAAAGCATCTTCACAACTGGCAATAAGATTCAGAAACGGTATTTTGCTGATGTTATCCGCCAGTAATTTTAAAGCCAGTGGCTCATCATCGACAGCAATACATTTTAACATCAATGCAGTTTTATTGTAAGAAATACTTTAAAATGATCCGCTTCCCTGGTAATTGTCAGCTTGTAATTATTGTTGTATAAAATATTCAGTCTGCGCTGAACATTGTTGAGACCGATGCCGGATGTCTTATCTTTAATCTGTGTTGAAGCGGTATTGTATTTATTCCTGATCTGAAAGAACAATTCATTCTGCTTGTTGGTCTTCAGATCAATATCAATCTCCGGGTTTTCAATCATCCCAATCCCATGCTTGAAAGCATTCTCAACAAAAGGAATCAGCAGCATGGGCTCTATTTCACTCCACTCACTGGCCAGCGAGATCTGCAGATTGATCTTGACTTTGGACCCAAAACGTTGCTGCTGCAGTTCTATATAACTTGTCAGATACTCGGCTTCCGTTTTCAGTGGTACCTTTTCTTCGTCTGTTTCGTACAGCATATATTGCATCAATCCTGACAATTTCATCAGCGTAGGTTCCAGTTCATCACTCTTCAGTCGATTTAATGCTACGATGTTATTAAGCACATTCATGAGGAAATGCGGACTTATCTGCGACCGCAGGAAAGCCAGTTCCGTCTTCATGTTTTCCTGTTGCTTTTCCATCTGCAGCTTTTCTGATCTCTGTTTGTCGACGATCAACTTAAAAGCAATGCTGACGGCAATGGTCAGTAAAAAAGCAGGAAAATTGAACCGTAAAGAACCAACAAAATCAAAAGGCTCTCCAGTTATAAGGAACCGGAAGAGCAGTGAATGCAGGGCAAGAACCAGAGCAAATGTCAGGATCAGCGAGAGAACATAATATCCGTACTTTTTCCGGTTAAAAAACCTTGGCATGAGGAAATATGTATTCAGATAGAAGGATATCACCCAGAAAAAATAGCTGTACAGGTTAAGTTTTAAGAATTCGGCTTCCTGGTTCAGGTTATGAGGCGGATGAATATGATGAGCATGGCTAATGTCGATCAGGTATGGCAAAGAGAAGATCACACTCCATACAAGTATATGAATGCAAACCTGTATCCATTTATTTGACCAGTTGGGTCGTTTCATATCAGGAAAAATCGCTCTTGTCAAAGTTACGCTATTATTTTTTATTCATATTTTAAAGCATCAATAGGATCGAGCCGGGAAGCTTTTTGTGCCGGATAATAACCGAAAAAGATCCCTGTAATGCCACATACCAGGAACGAAATCAGTATGGACATTTCGGATATCAGGATAGGCCAGTGAAGTATGATGGACACCACTTTGGAAGACGCGATGCCAAGAACGACACCAATAACACCTCCTGTAATGCTGATGATGACTGCTTCGATTAAAAATTGCATCAGAATATCCTTTTCCTTTGCGCCCAGTGACATACGCAACCCGATTTCCCGGGTTCTTTCGGTAACCGATGTATACATGATGTTCATGATCCCGATACCCCCAATGAACAGAGAGATTCCGGCAATAGCCGTCAAAAGAATGGTCATCATGCTGGTTGTGGATCCAATTGCAGAAAGAAGCTCAGCCTGAGTTCTGACATCAAAATCATTATCTTCACTTGCTTTCAGGTGATGATTTTCCCGGATCACTTGCTTTACTTCTGCCGTTGCAGCATCACTTTGTGCTTCAGAAGCGGCCGACACATAAATGCTTTGCAGATAATGTGTTGCTGTAATTCGTTTCTGAACCGTAGTATATGGAGCCAGAATAACATCGTCCTGGTCCTGACCGAAATTGCTCTGGCCTTTGGATGCCAGAACTCCAATCACCTGGAAGGGGATTTTATTGAACCGGATAATCTTCCCGATCGGACTTTGTCCATCCGGGAAAAGATTTTTTACTACCGTTGTTCCCAGCAGACACACTTTAGTGAACGATTTGACGTCCTCTTTCGAGAAAACGATCCCATCCTTAAGCTTGAACTGACGGATATCCAGATAATCCGTACTGACTCCTATCAAACTCGTAGGCCAGTTATTTGAAGCATTAATAGCTTGTCCGCTGGTAGAGACGATCGGCGAAACTCCTTTAATATTGGGAGAATTCAGATTTACGATGGCATCAGCATCTTCCTGCTTCAAGGTTTGCATACTGCTTCCCTGCAACCGTACACTTCCGGGTTCATTCATAACAGGCATGATATTGATCATGTTTGACCCCATACCCGACAGGGAGGTATGAATGCTTTCCTTTGAACCTTCCCCGATAGCCATCATGGTTATTACAGCGGCAACACCGATGATAACACCCAGCATCGTCAGAAATGTTCTGAGTTTGCTTTTCTTCAGGGCTTTAAGAGATATTTTTAATAAATCAAAAATTTTCATACTCCACCTTTACATTTTTTCAGGATCAGGCAAAGAGACAATTGCCTTTTTGGCCGACCGTTTCTCAGTATTGATCACATCCTTTTGAGTCAGACCGTCGCGTAATAAAATCGTTCTTTGGCTAAACGCAGCGATATCCGGTTCGTGAGTCACAAAAACAATGGTTTTCCCTTTCTCATTCAGATCCTGCATCAGAGATATGATCTCATATGAGGTTCGGGTATCAAGGTTCCCGGTTGCTTCATCAGCCAGGATAATGACCGGCTCGCTGACCAGCGCCCGTGCAATGGCAACTCTTTGTTGCTGTCCTCCCGACAACTGATTGGGCATATGATGCGCTCTGTTGAGAAGATTTACAGTTTTCAGCGCTTCCAGAGCCCGGTCTCTACGCTCTGAGGATGGGATATGCTTGTTGTATATCATTGGCATTTCCACATTTTCAAGTGCAGTAGTACGGGGAAGCAGGTTATACGACTGAAACACAAATCCGATCTTTTCGTTCCGGAGTTCTGCCAGCGAATTCTTATCCAGTTCTTCCACATTGACGCCATCCAGATAATAGTTCCCGTCAGTAGGCCTGTCAAGACATCCCAGAATATTCAGAAGAGTCGTTTTCCCGGAACCGCTGTGCCCCATGATGGTAACAAATTCACCGGAATGGATGGTAAAAGAAAGTCCTTTCAAGGCTTTTACCGTTTCCTCCCCCATGACGAATTCACGCTTCAGGTTTTTTACTTCCAATATCTTTTCTGACATGATTATCTCCTCTTGTTTTTATCACCTCCCGGCCTTTTCGGCATAAACGGGCTACTGGAATTCCCTGAAGCTGCCTGAGACATATTTCCCGTCTGACGGATTTCAACAGCTACTTCATCATTGGGAGTTAATCCCTGTAACACTTCAACTTTGATGTTGTTATTCAGACCTGTTTTGATGTACTTCTGAACAAGCTGTCCATCCTGCCGTACCCATACAGATGTTTCGCCTTCTGAAGCCGGTTGCCGGGAAGACACGAGATGAAAACTTTTAGCAACGCTGTCGGGTGAAAACTTAATGGCTTTCACCGGAATAAGCATGGCATTTTCAACTTCCTTCGTATAGATTGTGATGTTAGCCGTCATTCCCGGCTTTAGCTTCAGATCTTCGTTAGATGTCCTTATGATTGTAGTGTATGTAACAACATTATTCGTAGTGGTCGGGTTCAGCCTGACTTGCTGGATCGTTCCTTTAAAAATATCATCCGGAAAAGCATCAACGGTAAATGTCACTTTATTGCCTTCTGTAATACCTCCGATATCTGCCTCATCCACCGAAGCTTCCACCTGCATTTCCTTAAGATCTTTTGCAATGCTGAAGATGGTCGGGGTGCTGAAACTAGCAGCTACCGTTTGCCCTTCACTGACGCTTCTGGAAAGGATTGTCCCGTCGATCGGAGAAAAAATACTGGCAAGAGCAAGGTTTTTCTGGGCTGTCTGAACCTGAGCATATGCAACATTGGCTTGTGCCTTAGTGGAATTATAGGTACATAAAGCATTTTCATAATCGGCTTTACTGATGGCACCTGCATTATACAGCTGGCTCTGTCTGTCAAAATTGTTTTTCTGGTAGGAAAGCTGACTTTTTACCTGCTCGTAATTTGATTTGGCCTGGTCGAGGGATGCTATAAACAGTGTTTTATCCAGTTCTGCAAGCAACTGGCCTTCCTTGACTACCGAGTTATAATCAACATATAGCTTTTTGATCGTTCCACTAACCTGTGAACCTACAGAAACCGTGTTCACCGGCTGAACCGTACCTGTAGTTATAACTGTCCTGGAAATACTTCCTGTCTGCGGTTTTTCAGTAACTACATCAACTTTCTGCTGATCTCCGGAAGGCTTGAAAAACCAGAACAGTCCTGCAGCTACAACTACTATCAGTACGATAATCCCTATTCTTTTTTTCTTTTTCATTGTTTATTGATTTTTTATTTCTTCATATACGAAGGCATCTGCTTATTTTTCCCGGCTCTAAGCGGTCACCGGAGTTCCTTTATAAAAATTGTAAATTTTAATATACAGCAACATTGAATATTTTGCCTGAACATACTGTTGGAGAGCCTGAACATAAAGATTCTTCTGTTGAAGGTATTCCACATTGTTGTTGGAGCCTATCTTCAGCTCCTCACTTGAGATTCTGTAAGATTCCTTTGCATAGTCCAGCTGCTCTTTGGCAGCATTAAACTGGCTTTGCGCATTCTTTACGTTGATGTAAGCCTGTTCTATAGTTTGCATCAGATTTGTTTTGACATTTTCAGAGGAGAGCTTTGCCTGTTCAAGAGATATTTTTGATTTCGCAACAGCAATGGAATTTGCTTTCTTGTTGTAAATGGGAATCGATAATGTCAGACCAATCTGGGGAGTAATCTGGTTCGACTCCTGAATAAAATATGAATTGTACTGATTCGACATGGCACTCATGGAAAGGCTTCCATCCATGCTTAAGGTGGGGAAATACCCTGCTTTTGCCATGGCTACTTCAACGGATTGCTTGTTTACAAGGATATCACTGCTTTTAACCTGAGGCATGATCTGCAATGCAACTTTCCGGACACTATCCAGAGAAGCAATAGAAATCTCCGTATTGGCATTCTCCGGTGCGGTAATTTCAAAGGAAGAATCAGCAGGCAGTTGAAGCAAAGTTTTCAGGGAAAGGATATTCTGCCGTCGCGTATTCTCTGCTGCCACCAGAGTATATTTATCCGTAGCAAAGGTTGATTCCAGTTGCATCAGATCTTTCAAGGCAACCGTTCCGGATTTTAACTTTTCCTTGCATTGTTCTACCTGAGATTCTGAAGTAGTGACCAGATCTTTTACATATTCAATGTTTTCACCGGCCAGTAATATGTTCAGGTAGGCCTGAGTGATCTGAAGGGTAATGTCATTTTCAGCAGAAGTTACATCCAGATTGGCAGCTTCCAGAGAAAGCTTGCTGGCTTTAATATCATTATTATAATAATTCCCTTTGAATAAAACCACAGAAGAATTTACACCGTAATTGGTCGAATTCTGAAAATCACTGTTATTGTAAGAAACATTCTGCGATACCGATGCGTTGAGGCCTGGATATCTCGCATTTTTTGAAAGGCTGAGATCCTGTTTGTCAGAAGAAGCGGTCAATCGCAAGGTATTTATCTGGATGTTGTTTTTCTTCGCATATTCAATACATGCCTTCAGATCCCATACTTTTGTCTGTTTCTGGGCAATGCCAGCCGGCAGAAAAGACAGGAAAAGCAAAATCATCGACAGCTCTTTGAACTTAACCCGGATCATTTTGATCAATGTCTGCATAACTAAAAAAAGTTTAATATCATTTTATAAATCCAGGGCAAAAATACCTCCCCGTTCTCCGCGATTTTGAAAAATGCAGCAAGACCGGGAAACAAATCAGCAAAAAGGATAAAAAACGCTGCAAGACATTTTTGTATATAGTCGTACGAAGAGGTATACTGATATCAAACCGCACAATACGGAATAAAACAATTTATCTTTGCCAGACATTATTCATGAAATATGGAAACGAAGATCACATTGCGCTCTCTTGGCAATTCAAATCTGATGGTTACACCCATCGGACTTGGTACCTGGCAATTCAGCAGGAATCAAGGATTGGCCGGCAAATTCTGGCCGGATATGGAGGATGATGTCATCAACGGTATCGTAAAAGCCAGTCTGAAAGGCGGAATCAACTGGTTTGATACAGCAGAGGTTTACGGGAACGGAGCTTCCGAAAAAGCTCTTTCCACTGCACTTACAATTAACGGTAAAAAGCCAGGTGAGGTCATTATTGCTACCAAATGGTGGCCGGCTTTACGAAGAGCTTCAAATATTTTAAGTACTATCGACAAGCGGTTAAAAGCGCTGGACCCTTTTCCCATCGATCTGTATCAGATCCATCAACCCTTCGGTTTTTCCGGGGAGAAAGCCGAAATGGCAGCCATGGCAAAGCTTGTAAAAGATCATAAAATAAAGTACGTCGGTGTAAGCAATTTTCCGGCCAGAAGAATGCGTTCAGCCTGGGAAGCCTTGCAAAAAGAGGGAATCTCTTTGATTTCCAACCAGGTCAGATACAATCTCATCGACCGGAAAATAGAAACCAATGGCATTCTGAATACTGCCAAAGAACTGGGTATTTCCATCATTTCATATTCCCCGCTGGCTCAGGGGATATTGACCGGTAAGTTTCACGCCGACCCTGACCTCGTCAAAAAAGCCGGCAAACGTAAACTGACCTCCTATTTCATGCCTTCCACAATGGATAAATGCAAACCGTTAATTACTTCCCTGAAAATACTTGCCGAAAAATACAGTGTTACCCCTTCCCAGATAGCGCTCAACTGGCTTATCAATTTTCAGGGAGATTCGATCGTAGCCATTCCCGGTGCCACCAAAGAATCTCATGCCAAAGAAAATACAGGCGCTATGAAATTCATTATGGATCCAGAGGATATGGCTCTTTTGGATCAAAAGAGTGAAATGTTCAAATAAATTTACTGTAATTTTGTGCCATATCTGTTCCCGGTTTTTTCAATTTTAATCGGCTATCATCTTCACCGGGAGAATAAAAATCTTTTATTATGAATAAGCATACTGCAGAACTTCATAGCCATGGTGTTAGCATCTGGCTCGACAATATCACCCGTAAAATGCTGGATGACGGCACCATCGGGCGTTTTATCCATGAAATGAATGTAACGGGACTGACGTCCAATCCAACCATTTTTGACCATGCCATCGCCAGCTCCGATTATTACGATCAAGCTATCAACGCTCATCTGAATTGTAAAATGTCAGATGAAGACCTTTTCTTTGAACTGGCAATCGAAGATATTCAGCGAGCTGCCGACCTGTTCCTCCCCGTTTACCAAAGAACAAATGGCCTTGATGGCTTCGTCTCCATTGAGATATCTCCTTTGCTTGCCTATGATACGGAAAATACCATCCAGGCAGCCAGGGATGTCTTCTCAAAAGTCAATCGCCCAAATGTGTTTATAAAAATTCCGGGAACACCTCAGGGGCTTCCGGCTATTGAAAAAACCATTGCCGAAGGTATTCCTGTGAACATTACTCTCTTGTTTTCTGCTGCCCAGTATAAAGCAGCTGCAAATGCCTGCCTGAAAGGAATTGAATCCCGGATTGAAAAAGGACTTAATCCCAATGTCAGATCTGTGGCTTCTGTTTTTGTGAGCCGGTGGGATAAAGCCGTTTCCGGAAAGGTTCCTCAACATCTTCAGAATCAGCTGGGAATAGCCGTCATGCGTCACGTTTACCAGGAATACCAGGATTTCCTGTCATCGGAAAGAGTCGGTCGGATATTGAACTGTGGTGTTCTCCCCCAACGTCTTCTCTGGGCAAGCACCGGGACAAAGGACCCCAAAGCCTCCGATATCCTTTACGTGAAAAGCCTCATCGCTCCTTTTACCATCAATACCATTCCCGACAATACCCTTCTTGCTTACGCTGATCACGGAGAAACCGGGTCAATGGCTGATATTACTCTTGAAAAGGCTGACCTTCTCCTGAAAGAATTCAAAGAAGCCGGAATTGATTACGATGCCCTCGGAGAACGTCTCCAAAGCGAAGGCAGCGATGCATTCGTCAAATCCTGGGAACATCTGATCGAAAGTATCAAGACTAAAAGAGCCTGACGGGAAAAAGCTTTTACCTGCGTTTCTGAATAATCTTATTATTTCCCTTTATATTCAATTAACGGGATTCCAAATGTAGCATCCGGTTCCTGAATGTGGATGAGATTTGCAATCGTGGGCGCTAAATCCTCTATATAAACTTCCCGGTTCGATTCCCCGGGTGTAACGTGCCATCCGTAAAAGATCATCGGAACATGGGTATCGTAATCAAAAGATGATTCATGGGATGTCCCTTCATCATCATCACCATACAGAAACAGGTTATTCACACTCAAGCTCAGGGAAAGGTCACCGGACCGTGAGGAATTATAGCCATTTAAAAGAAATGAATTCATATTCCTTTCCGGAACCGATGCATCATCTTCAACGTTTGTAAGAATCGATCCAATCCCGGGAAAAGTGAATTTCAAAAAATTCGCCATATCTCTTCTCACCTGAGTCAGATCCAGATTCATACTGTCAATTTGGGCATGATCCAGGTAGATTTGGCTTTCGTAAACATTCTTCAAAATACCGGAATTGCCGTATTTGCGGAAACAGAAATTTTTCAGGCTGTTTTCAATGGAATCCGGAAAAACACCTCCTGCAGAAATACGATTTTCCTTTAAATATGCACTATTGGGTTTTACGCCATGATCGCCAGTAAGGAACAGAAGATAATTACCGGCTCCAACACGCTTATCCAGCGTATCCAGAAGATTTGCAATCTGTCGGTCCAAACGGATATAAGTATCCATGATTTCCATGGAATTCGGACCATACGCATGCCCGATGTAATCGGTGGAAGAAAAGGAAATAGCGAGAAAATCCGTGAACGGACCTTTCCCGGGATTGTTTTCCCTTAGCATGGCAAAGACAAAGTCGTTCAGTAATTCGAGACCATACGGAGTTGAAATAATTTTGTCCAGTTTTTCACTCTCTGTCAGCTTCCCGAAGGTATGCGGGAAAGTCGTCTTCCCTTCTTTGAATACATCTTCTTCTCCGGGGCCGGCATCCGGCCAGGATACTCTGTAATTAATATTGGAAACCGTATCCCAGGGTTTCGACATAAGTTTTTCCGGAATCCTTTTACTGTTGAACTGCTTTACCCATTCCGGAAGTTCTTTCATATAATAAGAAGATGTGATAAATTTTCCGGAATGCCCATCGTACCAGTAAACCTGATTTCCCATATGCCCTCCGGGCAGAATTGCAGCCCTGTCTTTAATGGATACAGAAAAAACTCTTGAATTACCATTGTCAGACATCCTCAGCTGATCTGTAATGGTAGATGAGATGAGGTTTGCAGGCGATGCCTGCCCGGCAATGCCTTCTTCGCCTACAGTTGAATAATTATAATCCTTAACGCAATAAACGGATTTTCCTGTTTTTTTTGAATACCAGCTGTTCGAAATAATTCCGTGATAATATGGTGTGGTTCCGGTGTAGATGCTGGCATGTCCGGGACCTGTATATGTTGGAATATAATTATACTGCGCAAAGGTAAAATTCATCCCTTCTCTCATCAACCGTTTAAATCCTGATTCACTGTACTGGTCATAAAAACGGTACAGGTAATCGAATCTCATCTGATCGATCACAATACCTACGACCAATTTAGGCTGAACCGGCCTTGGATTGCCTTCAGTAAGGGATTTATTGCCGGCATTGACTTTGTTCATCCCGGGAATACATCCCAGGGCAATAATACATGAAAGTATGAACCATTTTTTCATATGATGTCAGAATAGATTTAATTTACATGGGTTCGATCTCAAGGATCGTAAAAGTATTTGCTTTGATTGAAGGTCTGGGGTGTGGATTTTCCTTTGTTACAGGCGATACATCCTCAAACTCAGCAACAGGCAAATAAATACGATGCGTTTCAGGATTTATTGTTATCGTTCTCGCCCCTTTCCGGGTTGGGAAATTTTCCATCATCTGAAATGAATCTCTATTTATTTCCTGTATCACCGTCATCGTCCCTTCACCATTTGAGCTATATATCCTTTTTAAGAATGGGTCAAAAGCGACTCCGTCAACATTATCTCCAATATCCAGCTTTGCAACAACCATTCCGTTATCCGCATCTGTTACGATCATTCGTTTATTTCCGCAAACTGAGAACAAAAGATGATTTTTAATATCAATTGCCAATCCACTAGGTTCTTCTCCCGGTGAAATGGACCATGTTTTTTCGACTTTTAAAGTCACTGGATTGATTACACAAATCTGGCTTTTATCTTCAATATTGACATAAATTTTCCCCTTTTCATCCGTGACGGAAAATTCAGGTTTTCCGGGAAGCTGGATCGTCCCAATCACTGTATTTGTGTTTGGATCTATTACTGTAGCATTGGAACTTCTTCCGTTAAATGTAAATACCTTATGAGAAAAAATATCATAAAGAATGGCATCCGGGTTATTCCCGGTTACTTTGATCTTCGTGATCACCTGTAAAGTTTTTAGATCAAATACGGTCACAGAAGTATCCCGGCCATTACTGATAAATCCTTTATGAAGATCCTTAGCCAGTGCGATTCCATGGACGCCTTTGGTATCGGGAATCGTACCGACAATTTTCTTCTCTTTTACATCCAGAACCTGTACGATGTTCCCATGTGAGATATATAATCGTGAAGTGGCATTATCCATGGTAAGATAATCATAGCTCCCATTTCCTTCCATGTGGATCATATTTGCGATCCTGTATCCGGATTTAGCGACCTGTGCAACAGAAATGCTGGTGAATAACAACAGCAAAACAGCTTGAATAAAAAATAATTTTTTCATCTTTTTCTTTTTTAAACAACCGGTTAACATTATGACTCCCTGATTTCTCAATGAAAGCCGAAGTTATTCTTCTGCTATTAAAATTATTTTCTTTACAAAAGTACCGGAATTACATTTGATCCTGATAAAATAAACTTCATTTTCAATATACTGAAGGTTCAGAGTTCTGGTTGCTCTGAATGGATACCTGAATGAGTTGAGGATAAAAACTTTAATTTTGAAGGGTCTAAAAAGCAAGAAGATTTATAATTCATGAAGAAAATAATACTGATCTCGGCCCTGCTGATTCTTCAGCAGTCAGCTTTTTTACACGGACAGGAAGCCAGGCTTGCTGTACCCTCGCAAATCCAGTATGCATGGCAGGAACAGGAAAGGATTATGTTCATTCACCTGGGCATGGCTACCTGGCAGAATAAAGAGTACGATGACGGCCATTTTGATCTTTCAAGAGTGAACCCGACGAAGCTGAACACAGATGACTGGTGTAAAGTAGCCAAATCATGGGGAGCTAAAGAGATCATTTTTGTCGCCAAGCACGCCGGTGGGTTTTGTTGGTGGCCGACTCATACAACGGAATATTGTGTCCGGAACATCCCCTGGAAAAACGGGAAAGGTGATCTTCTGGCTGAAGTGGCTGCATCCTGCAAGAAAACCGGTTTGAAGCTGGGTATCTATATTTATCCTGGCGATGGCGAATATGGAGCCGGCGATGGCGGAGTAACAAAAGACCCTTCAAAACAGGAAGCTTATAATAAAATTTACAGAAAACAACTTACCGAAATCCTCAGTCTCTACGGAGTAATCTCTGAAGTCTGGTTTGATGGAAGCTGTAAAATTGATGTTTCTGACATTCTGCAGAAATATGCCCGGAAATCGGTCATCTTCCAAGGTCCCATGGCCAGTATCCGGTGGCCAGGAACTGAAAGCGGAAAGCTGGATTATCCGGTATGGAATACAGTATCTTCGGCTGCTCTGAAAACCGGTGTCAGTACCCAGAAAGATGACAATCCCGACGGGGATGCCTGGGCTCCGCTGGAAGCGGACATCCCTTTGTATAATCACTACTGGTTCTGGGCTCCCTCCAATGAAAGCAAACGGAAAACACTTCCAGAGCTGATGGAGATCTATTACAAGTCGGTTGGATACGGCGGAGTGCTTCTGATTAACGCCTCACCGGATACCAATGGGGTTATTGTGCCGGGAGATCAGGCTCTCTATAAGAAATTTGGTGAAGAGCTTAAGAATCGCTTTGGAAAACCGCTGAAAGAGATTCAGAATATTTCCGGAAATACAGCTGAGATTGTCTTTTCAAGACCGACTTCGGTCAATCACACCATTCTGATGGAAAACTACCTTAAAGGACAGCGTATCCGTTCCTATACCATTGAAGGTTATATCGGAGGACAGTGGAAAATCCTTTCGTCCGGCATTTCCGCCGGCAGGAAAAAAATCGATACTTTCCCTGATGTAACCGTATCCAGACTGCGGCTGACGGTGAACAAGTCAGTAGGAATACCCCTGATCCGCTCCTTTTCAGCCTTTTTTATTAAAGATTTTAATAAAAACCGGTAGTAGCGCGGAAGAGGGGTATTATCTTATATCATCTTCTCAATATCCCAGACAAATGCCCTGAGGCCTTCTTTTTCAACCTCTTTATCGAGAGACTGAAGTTTTGACAACAGGGAATCAACCTTTTCATCTTCAACAATGACCAGGTTGGCATTGTTGAGATCCGGCCAGGTGTGGGTTCCTTCATGTGGAAGCCCTTTCCCCGAACCGGTTCCCATAATGTCGGTCCATCGGGTAAAACCCCGTATTGTCAGCTGATTGAGAATTTCCCGGACATGACGTCCCAATGACTGATTATAAACGACAAATACTGCTTTCATGACATTAAGATGTTTTCCGTTAAGAGTTTTACCTGCTTTTTGCGTGACTTTTTTATCTTTCCTACACCAAAAATCGTGTAAATTGTGGGAATCAATATCAGCGTGACAAGAGTCGAGAAGGTAAGACCGCCAAAGATGGCAATAGCCATTGGCCGCCAGGTTTCCGATCCTGATCCGGTGGATACAATCATCGGGATCATAGCCAGGATCATAGTGAGTGACGTCATAATAACAGGTCTCAGTCTTGAACGTCCAGCCATGATGACAGCCTTTTTCAAAGAATAGCCCCGATCAACCATCAGATTCGTATAATCCACCAGGATAATCCCGTTCTTGACGACTATACCGATCAGCATGACCGTCCCAATCAACGAAATGACATTGATGGTTGCATGGAAAATGAACAGTGCGATAAATACTCCTGTAAACGCAAAGGGAATCGAGAACATGATGATGAATGGCTCAATATAGGATTCAAACTGGGATGCCATAACAATATAAACCAGTACCATGGAAAGCATCAGAAGCATGACGAGACTCTTGAAGGAATCCTGCATATTTTCAATACTGCTTCCATAATCAATCGAAACATCATCCGGAATATTCATTTTCGGAATTTCATTTTCAAGAGCTGCCTTTACGGTTCCAATATCTGTTCCTGAAACTGCAGAAGATACCTTTACCATACGGACTTTGTTTTCTCTTTCAATATTCGGTGGAGAGTAGAACCGCTTCAGAGTAGTGAGTTCACCTAACTTGACGAGTCTTCCCTGCGGAGTCGGAATACTGATGTTTGCAATATCTTCCGTCGACTGCCTGTATTTTTCATCGTAACGGACGATCACATCATATTCATTTCCGTCTTCCCTGTACTTTGTAGCCGTCAGACCGGTCACACGATTACGGATAGCCGCAGCAACCGTTGCGGTATTCAGACCAAAATAAGTCATCTTTTCATTATCCAGAACCAGCTGCAATTCGGTCTTTTCTCTGTCCCGGCTGATCAGAATGTCCTTATTTCCTTTGATATTTTTCAGCGCCTGGGCTATTTTTTCAGCAACAATATCCGTTTCATCAAAATTATTACCAAAAATCTTGACTTCCATGTAGTTTCCTCCGCCCATGCCCATACTTCCTGACATTCGCGTACTACCCGGGTCGACATAGTACTTCTCAACTTCAGGTAAAGCTTCTATGTCTTTACGCATTTCATTGGCAATATCGAAGATGCTTTTCTTTCTTTCAGCCCGGGGCTTCATTTTGAAAGTATAGTTGATAATATAGTTCCCTGTTTCCGTAAAAATAGCTGCAAGGCTGTTTTCATCTCCGGTTCCTGCACTGGTTGAAACGATCTCGATTTCCGGATATTTCTTCATAAAAATGGAATCCAGATGCTTTGCGGTCAGAACCGTCTCTTCCAACTTAGTTCCCTGAGCCAGTTTAACCTGAGCAGAAAGTCTGTCATTATCGGAAGAAGACATAAATTCCGTTCCGATGAATTTCATTAAAAATACTGACGAAAGGAACACACAGCCTGCAATGATAATGACTGACCAACGGTGTCCTACTGCCCAGGACAGGATCTTTTCATACACATTATCGATCTTTCCAAGCATATTCTGAGAGAACGAATAAATCCTTCCTGAAAAATTTGTCGTTGAAGAAACGCGGTTCCCCAGCAACTTCGACGAAAGCATTGGCGTCAGGGTAAGAGAAACGATGACAGATGTAGTCACAGCGATCGTCACAACCATCCCCAATGGCCTGAACATAATCCCTGTGATACCTCCCAGCATGGCCATTGGCAGGAAGACCACAATAATGGTCAGCGTGGATGCCATAACAGCAAGACTTACTTCGCTGGTACCGAAAATTGCCGCTTCCCGCGCGAAACCTCCTTTCTCAAGCTTCTTTGTAATATTTTCAAGCACGACAATGGAATCGTCAACTACCATCCCAATGGCTATGGAGAGTGATGACAGGGTAATGATATTGATGGTGCTACCCGACAGGAACATGTAAATAAACCCTGTTATCAATGATATCGGGATAGACAGGGATATGATGAATGTGGCCCTCCATCTTCCCAGGAATAAAAACACAACCAGAACGACAAACAACAAAGCGTATAAAAGAGTGCTCGACAGGTTATTGATGGATGCCAATGTGTTGACGGAAGTATCCATGAGAATATCTACCTTGATATCCGGCGGCAGGGTTTTCTTGATCTTCTCCATCTTTGCCCTCACCTTTTCCGCTACCGTCACCGTATTGGCATCGGATTGCTTCTGAACCATGATACGCACGGATTTATTACCATTGGCACGTTCATAGGAATCCACATCCTTCAGACTGTCTCGAACAGTGGCAATATCCCTCAGGTAAACCGTCTTACCGTTTGCATTGCTGACAATTATATTTTTAACTACATCACTGTTTGCAAATTCACCCTGTAATCGTAAAGGCAAGTCGGATTTCCCCATCTTCAGACTACCTGAAGGAAGATTGAGGTTATTGGCGGTAAGAATACCCGAGATCTGTTCAACCGTCAGGTCATAGGCATCCAGCTTCCGGGGATCCACATCCACCATGATTGCCCTTTCCGGAGAACCGATCTGGTATATATTTCCAACTCCATCAACACGGTTTAACGGCTGGATTACCTTGTTATCGAGAATATCCTTGATCCCTTCATAGCTTTCATTCGCGGTGACTGTAAAAACCATCACCGGTATCATACTCGTACTGATCTTAAAGATGGTTGGGGTTTTTACTCCATCAGGCAATTGCCTTTCGACCATCCCCACTGCATTACGAACTTCATTGGTTGCTTCGTCAAGATTTGTCCCCCACTCAAATTCCAGTGTGATTACCGAAATATTATCCTTGGAACTGGATGACAATGTTTTCAGATTGGTCAGTGAACCAAAATTATCTTCAAGCTTTCGCGTAATATTCTGTTCAACATCAGTCGCATTTGCCCCGTCGTAATATGTAAAAACAGAAATATAGGGCGGATCAATTTTCGGGTAAAAATCAACCGGTAACTGCATATAGGAGTAAATCCCCAGGATCAATACTCCGATAAAGATCATCAACGTAGTTACGGGTTTCTTTACCGATGTGCTGTATAAACTCATAATCCGAATTTTTTACTTCTTGTAAATCTTTAATTATTAACTTTTTATCTGACGATCCTCAGAGAAGACTTATCCTCCAGTTTGTTCTGTCCTACAATGACTATTTCATCGCCTTCATTCACCCCGTTCAGAATTTCCGTTTTGTCATCAATGATACGTCCGATCTGTACGGGTTGCTTGACGGCTTTATTGTTTTTGTTCAGGAAAAGGTACATATCGTTGGTACCTGTCTGTTTGATCAGGGAAATGGTCGGAACCATGATGGCCTCTCCCTTTCCAAGATCCAGAGTAATTTTTGCGAACATCCCCGGACGTAACTTCAGGTTATCATTTTTGATTTTCATTTCCACCGAGAAGGTCTTGGTGGCATTGTCGATGGTCGGATAGATCCTGAAGATCTCTCCCTGGAATGTCATATTGGGATAGAGGTCGGCTTTTACATCAGCTTTCATGCCCGTCCGGATCACCGGATAATAACTTGATGAAATCCCGATAAGCGCTTTCAGACTATTGATCTGAACAATAGATAAGATAGCCGGCTTCCCGATGGTCTGGACCGGAGAACCGGAATAAATTTCCCCGTTTTCAAAATATTTGCCTGAAACAACCCCGCTGAATGGAGCTTTCAGCTGAGTGTTTTCCAGAAGCGATTGATAGGTATTCTGAGCAATTTCATATGCAGATTTCATCTGGTCATATTGCTGGTCGGCAATACTTCTTGTTTTTTTCAGAGTGTCGAGACGCTTGAAATCCGCTTTGATCTTCATCAGGTTGATCCGTGCCTGTTCCAGGTTGGTACGATCCATACAGGCGACTACTTGCCCTTGTTTCACGTTATCACTAACTTCCACATAAATCTTTTCAATCCGGCCCGGAGCGGAGGGAGCCAGGTGAACTTCTTCAAAGGGAATCAGGCTGGCTGTAAATTCAATGATACGATTGATGGATTCCTTCTTTATTACCGATGTTTTAACCAGGACAAGATTCGTGGAATCCACTTTTGTCGCTTCAACAGTGCTTTTTTTATTACGGGAATTGCAGGATATACCAAAAAGCAATATACATGTCGCAATTACCAGTGACAGATATTTTAAAGTCTTCATAAATAGAGAGTATTAAAATTTGTTATTTGTTTTTCTTAAAGCCAGTTCTGCGTTCAGCAACTGAAGCATTACACTGGTAAAACTGGTTTCCGCATTCAGGTATTCACTGTTGGCGCTGGTAAGTTCCAACGTAGAAACCACACCTTGCTGGTATTTCAGATTCATTTTTTCAAGTACCTCTTTAGCTATTTCCCTGTTGGCTTTCTGATTCAGGTACTGTTCAAAAAGGTTCTGGTAATTGTATCTCATCTGCCTTTCCTGAATGGTCAGCTGCTGGGAAACAAGTTTCCGGGTATTTTCGCTGATATCGTAATCAATCTTTGCCTGTTTAAGCTGGGAATACCGCTGTCCACCCGAGAAAACGGGGATTTTCAGGGTCAAACCCAGGACATTTTTCGGACTCAGGTCGAAAATTGATTTCTGGATTTTTTCAGTATAAGAATAATACGCAGCCAGTGTCGGCAGGAAGTTGGCTTTCTGAAAATCAATGTTTTTCTTTGCCAGTCGCCCCTGCATGCATATCAGCTTATAATCCAGATTATTCTCAATGTTAAAGGTGTCGGCCGGTGAAATATGAAGAATATAATGTTGGGAAATTTCATCCAGCGTGGAAGCAAGTTTTATCGACTGACCCGGGTCAAGGCCCAGTTGCAAACGTAATAGATTATATCCAAGCTCCAGTTGACGTTCAGTCGATTTAATCTGGTTATCTACTGTAGTCACCATAATGGAAAGCTTCTTGGCATCGGTTTCTTCCAGGATACCGGCATTGGCCAGATTAGTGGTTTTCTCGTATATGGTCTGGGCATTTGCCTTGTTTTCTTTGATGATGTTCAGAATCCGTTCATTCGCCAGTACAATGTAATAAGCCTGTATGGTTTGTTCCTTGACATCTGACTCGTCCTTCAGATAGCTTTGCTCGGTCAGCTTTTTTGCAAGTTTTGACAGTTGGATGCCCATGTAATAATCGCCGTTGAATAGCAGCTGGGAGACGGTCGCCTGCAGATTGCTGGTCGGGTTGAATTTAAAAGTGGTCGGTGGAGCCAATTCACTGAATTGAATAGAAGCTTCGGCGCCAAGGTAATTCGTATAATCCATCGTGACATTCATTTGGGGTAAGCCCGATGAAATGGCTTCTTTGATTTTCTGAGAAGATTTATCGACAGAATACCGTGAATTGATGAGCGTTTTATTATGCCTGATCGCATAATTTATAGCACTGTCCAACGATAATACTACCGGCTCCTGTGCTTTAACAGATATTCCCAAAAGGCAGAAAAACAGAAGAAGTATATTACAAAAGCTTGTTTTCATTTAGACTTATATTTATTTTTTGATAATATTAGTTCCATTGCCTTTTAAAAAAAGCAACCGTTGATTTTTGCAACTTTTTATGAGAGAATTTATAAGTTTTTTGCGTTTATAACGAGTTTATCCAGTACTTTGTAACACACTTGAAGATCCTTTTGATCAATCCCTTCATGGATCTTATCGAGTATCCCTTCTCCGATTTTTGAATATCGTTCGATAACCCGCATCCCCGTCTTGGTGACCATCAGATGATTCTTTCTTCGGTCATTTTTATCCACCACCCTGCGAATCAGATCTTTTTCTTCCAACACATCAATCGTCCTGAGTATTACCGATTTATCCTTCTTCATTGCATTAGCCATATCCTGCTGGTTGACTTCCACATCTTTTATCTTGATTGAATACAGGAAAGCAAACTGATGGCTGTTAACTTTAATCTTTTCTTCGTCTTGTTCATTAATCCTGTTTTCGAAAACATGAAACAGTGTCCTGATCAGATTCCCGAATTCGATAAGTTGAAAATTATTATCTATCATGTATTCAAATATGAAAAAGTTTGCAAATAAACAACTTTTAGTTGACATTTGCAACTATTTAAAATTCTTTCAGAAAATTCCGAAAATTTATTACGGCCTGACGCAAAGCACAGGGACCTTTGCATGATTCAGGATCTGCTGGGAAAACGGCCCGATAAAAAACTCTCCTTTCGACTTATCCAGGGTGGCAACAATGACAATAAGATCCACTTTTTTCTTATCGGCAACTTCAAGAATTTCATCGGCAAAATTGTCACAACAACGATATGCGACATTGAAATTCACCTTGTCTTCTTTCAGCTTTTTTTCCAGTTCCTCCTCCAGCCTGAAAACTTTTTCCATCTTATCCGATTCCGATTCCAACGTCAATCCGAGAATGTTCAGAATGGGTTTGTTTCTTTGGATTATAGGCCGGATGCAATCGTATTTCTTTAATGCATCCGGGATGTATCTTATCGGGAAAAGGATATTTTTAAAATCGGTCCAGTCTCCTTTTCCAGGGATAGTCATTACCGGGTACCGGGTATGTTTGATCACCCGGTAAGCTGTCGAACCGATGAAGAACCTCCGGAATCCTGATGCTCCGTGTGTTCCGACAAGAACCATATCCGGATGCTTTTCCTCTACAGATTTCACAATTTCTTCCACAACTTCACCATATGCAACAACCTCTTCAACATCAATATTATACTCTTTCCGGATGTTGTCGCCAAATCTTTTTATTTCACTCTGTGCAGCGATTTTCAATTCTTTTGTGTAATTCTGGGTAGGATTGAACTCGAAGTCCGGTGTGTACGCCGGTACATCCCTTACGACATGAAGGAAAACCAGTTCTGCATCATGTTGCTGACACAGAACGGAAGCGGTTTTTACGGCATTTTCCGCCAAATCGGTATAATCTGTCGCAACCAAAATTTTTTCATACAGAATCGTTTCCATAATTGACAGGTTTTAGACATCAGCTTTCTCAAATATAAGAAAATTTCTGGAGAAATTCAAGTAATCATGGAAGAAATCAATTAAACCTGCTATCAGAGAAGATCCTGAACGTCAACGAATCAATACCAGTTTCCTTACGGATACTTCTTCTGTGTTTTTCATCATCAGAAAATAGGTACCCGGTGCTGCATTGGAAAGATCGAACTGCCCTTTATTATCTTTCGTATCTACTATTTTTTCAAGAATCCGTTGTCCCTCAGGGTTCCGGATAGAAATATCCATCATTGTGTTCATATTGCCGGGAAATACAATGTAAAATTCCCCCCGGGAAGGATTCGGATAGATCCTGATTTTATCCATCCATTTATTCTCTGTAGATAGAATGGCAGCTTCCTGGATCAAGCTGACGGTGGAAGGAGGTAGGCCGGAAGGAGTGATCAGAATTGTTGCCGAACGGGTATTGCTTCCCGGGTTCTCTTCATAATAAACATGCAGGGTATCATTCCCTGATCCGGCCACGGGATTGACAAGACACCAGGGTTGATCGGTATTTGCATTCCAGTTTGTATTTGAATTGATAAAGAAGAAGGTATTTCCGGATTCCTTTGGAATTTCCCGTACCTCCGGCGTGATGGACAGCGTGGGAACCGCTCCCGATTGGGTCAATGTAACCATTACCGGATTAAGCCCGTTTACAGAAATATAAATATATGCCACTCGGGGACTATTGAATGAATTTTCCCCATAATTGGCATAAATAATACCATTGCCTGTTCCTTCAGGAGTCACCGAACACCAGTTTTCTGCACAGGATACCGTCCATCCTGTATTGGAAACGACATCAAAGGTAGTGGATCCTGGAGGCTGAGCCATAACATCCTGATTGGATGGTGATACGGTAAGCAAAGGAGCAACTCCGGGCTGTGTGACGGTCACAATTACCGGCGGTGCACCTGCCGACGATACTGTAATGTCGGCTACCCGCGTATCAAGGGTAGTATTTTCCTCATATTCGATAACCAGTGAATCACTGCCAGATTCAACCCTTGGAATGGTACACCAGCTCTGATTACTGGATGCATTCCACACAGTGTTCGATGTAACAATAAAGAAAGTGCTTCCAGCCGGCTGCGACGGGACACTCTGGTTCTGGGGTGAAACAGAAAGCTCAGGAGCTGCTCCCGACTGGGTAACCGTAACCGTTGCCGGTGGCAAGCCTGTCACGGTAACTGTAATGGTCGCAACCCGCTGACTGAGATATGTATTTTCTGAATAAGTTGCTGTGATTATCCCATTCCCGTTTCCGGAAGGAGTGACAGTACACCAGGACGCGTTGCCGGATACCGTCCAGGGACTGTTTGAAGTTACCGTAAAATTCACATAACCACCGGGAGTAGCCGGAACATTCTGATTCTGTGGTACTACCGATAAGGTTGGGGCAATCCCATACAGATCCGATTGCCATAGTCCTCTTCCGTATGTGGCAGCTTTTATTCTGTTATTGGTTACATTATTAGCATCATAATATATTTCCAACTCACGTACATCAATAGAAGGAAGCCCGTTACTGAAGGAAATCCAGTCGGGCATCGTCGCATCCTTATAAAAAACACCTGTCTTGTTTCCGATATAGATCCCTTCATTACTATTCTTATCATACACAATGGTATTGATTACCGAAGAGGGAAGTGATCCGGAAATATTGCTCCATGTCATCCCTTTATCCGTCGATTTGTAGATTTTTGATCCGGCGCTAACATAAACGATATCCGGGTTGGAAGGATGGGCTTTCAAAGCGGTAATATTACAGGAAGCAGGTGAAGTGCAGGGTATCCATGATGGATTCTGATCGTTGGCATTATCGGTACGTTTCAGTACAGATCCCCTTGAAACATAAAGGATATCCGGATCTGCAGGAGATTGTTCCAATACATTGCAGTTAACGGATTCCCCGGATGAAATCCGGATCCACACAGGTGCCGCCGATTTAACATTTGAGCATTTCCACACATTGATATATCCCGCAAACATTACAGAAGGCGAGGTGTTATGTAGAATATATGGTGTTACCCATGCCCCGCATTCGGTAATTCCATTAATCCCATTTCCGGCAATAGAACTGTATCCGGCACCGGATGTACGGAAGATAGTGCCGTAATTATTTTCTCCGTAACGGAAATTTGTATCCGAATAATCAACCATACATTCCATCCCGTCGCCTGAAATGAATGTTGTGAAGGATGAACCCGACATACAGGTTGTTCCGTTATCCTGATAGCCGCTCATGACCAGATTCATTGAAGTTGCACTCTGTCCGATTTTATAAACCTGGGCAATGCCTAAGCCGTTCGAAAGATCTGTCCAGGTTGTGCCGTTGTTTGCCGAATAACTTATTCCGGCATCACATCCTGCATAGAGTTTTCCGTCGGAGGATCTTTCCAGCGTATGAATATCGGCATGAACGGAAGGAGCACATGAAGTACCAAAGGAACTGCCGATCCAGTGAGTGACAATCGACCACGAAACCCCTCCGTTTGTTGATTTCCAGATATTGATTCCTCCTGTATATAAAATACTGGCATCTGCCGGATCAACGGAAATACACAAATCGTAATAGGATTGTCCGCAAACTCCCGTTCCTGAACAGGTATTATCCATAATATTGGGAGTAGTGGATTGGGTCACAAAATTCTGGCCATTATCTGTGGATTTCATACAGCCTGAAAATATACCGCTGGTCTGGATCAGGTAAACCCAGGAAGGTTGTGCCGGACTCACCCCGATAACCATCCGGGTACCGCTGATCACTCCTGAAGTAACCTGTGTCCAGGAATCTCCTGTATTGACAGACCTGTAAAAACGGCCTCCTTCGGTTGCATAAACAATGGAAGGATCACCGGGATTAAACCGGATATCTTTATAATTCGATGAATTGAAAGATTTCTTATTCCAGGTAAGTCCGCCATCGGTGGATTTATAAATGCCACTGCTGGTCGCTGCAAGTAAAATATCCGGATTGGATGGATGAATCAACATCATCCCGACAGTGACATTTCCCATTCCCGAATTGGAAGCTTCCCATGCATTTCCTCCGTCAACGCTTTTATAAACGCCCATTCCCGGCGCATCTGAAGCGTCCCTGTCACCGGTTCCGATCCAGACAATATTGCTGTTGACGGGATTTATTAATATGGATGAAACGCCTAAGGTCGGTATGTCGCCTGCAAGTGCATTCCAGGAAGAGCCACCATTTGTGGTTTTCCATAACCCTCCGGAAGGAGAGCCCGCATAAATTGTCCCTGGAATGACAGGATGTATGCAGATGGCATTGATCCTGCCTAATCCGTTAGGTTGATTTGTCGCGTTAGCTGGAACCGACATTGGACCGCACTGCGACCAGTTGCCACTTTGTGAAAAAGGCGCATTAACCTGTCTCCAATGATTATAATCATCTTTAATGGAACCCCAGGAAGGAAGTTTTCCATCAGGGCCGGCCTGATCCTGCATAATGTATTCCCAACGTTTGAAAATCCGCCATCCATTGCTCTTGTAATCTTTCCTCCCCGACCAGTAAAGCTCAAATGCATGGCGGGCAGCATGGAAATTCACATCAGGATCCTGCATCATGAAGATCCAGTAAGGAAAGTGCGTGGTATCTTGGATGGAACTATCGGCGTTATATTGCGAACGTCCGGTTCCATAAAGGAATACGGCGATAATTATAATTATTAAACGCTTCATCTAAACAGCACGAGTAATCCAATCCGGGTAAAAATAATCCCGGATTATTGTAAATCAACGAGTTCCAAGGACAAGTAATCAACATGGGACGTTTAATAACCTGAAAAATTAAAAATCGGAAACTATACTAATCTGATATTCAACTCTTTAAGTTGAGCTTCCGTAATAGGAGCCGGGGAATCGATCATGACATCGCGGCCTGAATTATTTTTGGGAAAGGCTATAAAATCGCGGATGGATTCGCCGCCACTGAAAACAGTACACCAGCGGTCGAAGCCAAAAGCAATGCCACCGTGAGGAGGAGCGCCATATTCAAAGGCATTCATTAAGAATCCGAATTGTTCCTGTGCAAGTTTATCTGTAAATCCAAGAACATTGAGCATTTTTTTCTGAAGTTCTTTATTGTGAATACGGATAGAACCTCCACCTATTTCTACTCCATTGATAACCATGTCATAAGCATTTGCCCGAACAACGCCGGGATTGGTATCAAGCAGAGGAATATCTTCTGCTTTCGGAGAGGTAAACGGATGGTGTTTTGCATAGTACCGGTTGGTCTCGTCATCCCACTCCAGTAAAGGAAATCCGGTAATCCAGAGAGGCTTGAAATTGAAAGGATCCATCAGATTCAAACGTCTTCCCATTTCCAACCGGAGAGCACCAAGGGCTTCCTGGGTATGCTGGCATTTTCCTGCTAAAATCAGGACCAGGTCACCGGGTTTTGCCTGAAATACATTAATTAGATTCTTCAATTCATCTGTCGTAAAAAACTTATCAACAGATGTTTTAACAATTCCATCCGGGTTATACTTCATATAGATTAATCCTGAAGCACCCACCTGAGGTCTTTTTACCCATTCTGTCAGTTCGTCAAGCTGTTTTCTTGAATAACCCGAACAGCCTTCTGCACAAAAACCTGCTACCAGTTCGGCATCGTCAAATACTTTAAACCCTTTTCCCCTGACATGAGAAGTGATTTCGGTAAATGTCATACCAAAACGGATATCGGGCTTATCAGAGCCATAAAGCCTCATGGCATCATTGTATTCCATCCGGGGAAAATCCGGTATTTCCAGATTCAGGATGGATTTGAACATATGTTTGGCTAATCCTTCAAAAATAGTCAGGATATCTTCTTCCGTCACAAACGACATTTCGCAATCGATCTGCGTAAATTCCGGCTGCCGGTCAGCCCGTAAATCTTCATCACGAAAACATTTCACTAACTGGTAATAGCGGTCAAAACCAGCTACCATCAATAGTTGCTTGAAAGTTTGCGGTGATTGCGGCAATGCATAAAAATCACCGGGATTCATCCGGGAAGGTACCACAAAATCGCGGGCTCCTTCCGGAGTAGAGTTGATCAGATAGGGAGTCTCTATTTCTATAAAATTCAGGCTGTTCAGATAATTTCTGGCCTGAATTGCCATTTTATGGCGGAATTCAAGATTTTTTCTATTGGGATTCCGGCGAAGGTCAAGATAACGGTATTTCATCCGGAGCTCTTCTCCGCCATCGGAATTGTCTTCAATCGTAAACGGAGGAACCCGGGAAGGATTCAGAACGGTTAATTCACTGACAAGAATTTCAATCTCCCCGGTAGGGATCTTTAAGTTCTTATTGCTCCTTTCCGCAACAATTCCGGAAGCACTGATGACATATTCCCGTCCCAGTTCCCTGGCTTTTGCACAAAGACCGGGATTTTTTTCCATATTAAATACAAGCTGAGTAATCCCATAACGGTCACGAAGATCGATAAAGGTTAATCCACCCATTTCGCGTGTGCGCTGAACCCAACCGCACAGAGTAACTGACTGGCCTGTATGTAAAGGCCTTAGTTCACCACAAGTATGTGTCCGTAACATTATTTCAAGTTATCTTATAGAAAACGATGCTGCAAAAGTACTCTTTTTTCAGATGCAACTATTTAACAGAAAGATGAATCCCTCCGGAATGAGAAGAAAATTCCGGAGCATACAGGCATTGAACTGTCGCAATGCCATTTGAGTACTCTCCGGCAGCATTTACTACCAGGGGATATTCAAAAACAAATGTTCCTTTTGGCAAATAATCAAAAAAGAAATTTGTCGCCTGATCGGTTGTTGCTTGATAATAACCCAACCCGTCTTTGTAACGGTATCCGGAAAGCTGTTCGCTTTCACCACCAGGCAAGGAAAATGTCGTCGCAGAAGTACCCGGCTCAAGAGCAGATGCACGCATATCTTTCAGATGGACATATTCCAGATTACGGTCAACCGTAAGAACGATCCTTACTTTCAGCCTGTCTCCTGCATGAAGAACTTCTCCTGAAGATTTGCCGATCTCAGTCAAAACAGGCCCCGAAGAGGTATTCTTTTCCAGGAATATTTTCTTTTCCAGCTTCAGCGCGGAAGGAGCGGAAGAGATCTTGTCGAGATTTTCGAAATACTGCCAGTACAGAGCTCCCCAGGCAATGCCTTCACCAGTTTTGGTAATCGTCAGATTTCCCATATCCGGACGGATCTCGCGGCCGTTGCGTGTCACCTGGAAATATCCGGTCCCGGCTTCAACCTTTTGGTCCATCAGCTTTTTCGGATCAATCTTATCATTTCCCAGGTTAATCAGAACATCCGGGACTGACGACAAGAAATTGCTGCCTTTTAATAACAATGCATATACTGCATCTGCCGTAGCTCTTCCTGTTTGCCAGTTCTGTGTTTGTTTTTGCTTTAACAACCAGATCTTCATTTCATCTACAGAAGCCCGGTCGGCTTTTACCTCATCGTAAGCTTCAATCAGCAAAGCCTGTGTCTCAACCGGAGCATGATACCATTCATATCCTGCAACAGCTGCCCAGTACATGCCCATTTCGGGAGAATGAAGAGCTTTTTCGGAAAGTGACCGGAGGATTATTTCCGGAACGGTCGTATTCCCCAACCGGTTCAATGCCAGGGCAATCATCCCCTGAAAATAAAGGTCATTCTTTAACCAGTATTTCTCAGCCTGCCCCCGGAAATAATCAAAAGCTTTTTGTGTGCTGCTTTCCAAAGGAATATCTTTCATAAAATAACTACGGCAATAGAGATACTGTATCTGGTCGGGTCCCAGATGGTTTTCATTCATCTTCCCGGGATATTTTTTCAGAAGATCATAATCCTTTTCAATCTGGATGTCAAGATAACGGACTGCTTTGGTCATCATGTCCCGGGAAGCCCGGTCGTCTCTGATATTTTTTACCCCCAGGTGATCGAGATGAGCCAGGCCGGTAACAATATTCCGGGTTATGTAACTGTTTTCCGGCATACCGTCAAACCATGGCCAGGCACCATCTGAAAGCTGCATCTTCTTCAACTTTGAGAGATTATCTTCAAGCTTTGCTTTCATGGTATTCACATCAAACAAAGCAGCGATTTTTTGCTTTTGCTGCGATTCCGAACTTGCCTCTGCTACCCATGGTGTTTCCTGTAATAAAGCTGATTTCAGGTCCTGGTTCTTTTCAAGATTCGACAGCAGGGCATCGGGAGTCAGATTTTTCCAGCTTTCAAACACCTGCTGAATTTTTGGATCGGATTGAGCGATATAAGAAGCAATTGA
>JAUZOW010000100.1 GCA_030706225.1 Bacteroidota bacterium
ATTTCGTATTTACCTTGTGACCCTGTGACCCTGTCACTTCCTCACACATCAATCCCGAAAATAATCCTGGCCAGGTAACCTAACCCGAAAGAGATAAGTCCGACTACCGTAGTCAAAACGGCCATCTCGGTAAACCGCTTCCGGAAAGGCTGATCGTTGGTAACTGAAAGATAATAAGTGAACAGGAAAACAATAAGCAGGGAATTAATTACTGCAAACAGCAGTGAAATATAGGGTGAATGGAAAATCAGGTAAGGTTCTATCAGAAAAACCACAGCAATAACATAAGCTATTCCCGTAAATACGGCCGATTTCAACGCCTGGCTGTGCTTCCCTTCCGTTTTGTTGGAAAGATATTCCGACGATGCCATGGAAAGTGCCCCGGCAATTCCTGTAATAGTTCCGGCTAATGCAACCAGTCTGGTATTCTGAAGTGCAAAAGTCAGCCCGGCCAGTGTACCAAGTATTTCAATCAATGCGTCGTTAAGCCCCAAAACAATAGACCCCAGATATTTCAGATGCTCTTCCTGGATCAACCCGATCACCTCTTTCTCGTGCTGGTCTTCTTCTTCTGAAACGATAAGTGCTTCCGGAACTTCAGCGCTCAAAAGGCTATAATTGATCTTCGCTTTCGACTCTCCGTTTTCCATAAGCTTAAGGCCGAAAGTCAAACCCAGGATTTTTGAGATCCAGAAATACCTTAAAATCCTCCACCGGTTGGAAGAAACCTCCTCGCCGGTATAAGATTTCCAGATCGTATAATGCCGGAGCTCATCATCTGCAATCTTTTTCAAAACAGCCTTGTTATGCGTATTTTTTGTCCGGTCTGAAAGCTTTGTATAAATATAATGCTCCGTGATTTCATTTCGCTGTGCTTTCAATAGAGAATGCCGGATATCCTTTGAAGGTGCTTTCGTATTCATGTTAAGTATTTTATCCTGCTAAAATATGCTTTAATCTGTAAAACTTTTTGAGAAAGTTTAAATAATCGTGACAGATCGTGACGCGTGACACGTAAAAGTTTCAGGTTCCAGAGTTCCACGTTTCAGGTTGACAAAAATAAAATGCTAAATTTCTTAACTTCGTAACCATAAATCACACATCATCCTGCCATGAAAAAGGTCTTGACAATTTTATTTATTCTGGCATCCCTGAATGTGTTCAGTCAGAATGACATGAACCGGACCGATTGGGGAAACCTGAAAAAATATGCAAAGGAGAATGCAGCTTTAAAACCACGCTTAATGAATGAGAAACGAATAGTCTTCATGGGAAACTCGATCACCGAGCTATGGAATTTACTGGATAGTAACTTCTTTGAAAAGAACCATTATCTAAATCGTGGAATCAGCGGGCAAACCACACCCCAGATGCTGGTCAGGTTCCGCAGCGATGTGATCGACCTGAAGCCATCGGTTGTGGTCATTCTGGCGGGGATCAACGACATTGCAGAAAATACGGGACCTATCTCACTGGAATCTATCTTTGGAAATATTGTTTCTATGGCACAACTGGCCAAAGTCAACGGGATCACTCCCGTTTTATGTTCCGTTCTGCCGGCGAATGTAATTCCCTGGAATCCACAAATAAAACCAGCCGATAAAGTGATTCGGCTGAATGCCATGATTCAGGAGTATTGTAAAAAAAACAAGCTGATCTATCTTGACTATTACAGTAAAATGGCAAATGATCAGAAAGGACTTGACCTGAAATATACTTCTGACGGTGTTCACCCGAATCTTGCCGGTTATAAAGTCATGGAACCTCTTGCTCAGGAAGCAATCAGAAAATCATTCTTACGCTAATTTCAAGATCACAGGCCTAAATGATCAACCGGCTTTCCATTTTACTCATCATTTCAATCATTTTAAGTTTTCCCATACAGGTCCGTTCCCAGCAGCCCTCCCTGAAATTATACGTTTCCCCTTTGGGAAATGATCAATGGTCAGGCAGAATAAAAAAGCCAAATCATGATAAAACCGATGGCCCATTTGCAACTCTTGAAGGAGCACGAAATGAGATCCGGAAATTAAAAAACGCTCATGAATTGCCCGCAGGAAAGGTGATCGTGGAAATCCGGAAGGGTGTTTATCAAATAACCAGTTCCTTTGTGCTGGAAGCCGGAGACGGTGGTACCGACTCCCTCTCCCCTGTTATCTATCTTGGTGAAAAAGGAAAAGATGTGCAACTGACAGGAGCAGCCATCCTGGCAAACTGGGAATCCGTGCATGATACAGATGTTTTAAAAAACCTCAATGGAAAGGTGCAGAGTAAAATCAGCCAGTCGAATCTCCTTGGCCAAGGAATCACCGATTTTGGATCACCCGGCAGCGATCCTATGGAATTATTCTTTGGGGATAAGCCTATGAAGCTTTCCCGTTATCCCAATACGGGATTTATTAAAGTTACGGGAGTTCAACACGGAGGATCCGGAATGAAGGGAGATACAGGTGTATTACTGAATTATGAGGATCCCCGCGTAAATCAGTGGGAAAAGGAAAAGGATGCATGGGTTCAGGGATATTGGTTTTATGATTGGAAAGATCAGAAACATAAGGTCGTAAAAATCGATATTATCAATAAATATATTGAAGTAGCACCTCCTTACCATCAATACGGATATCGCGCCGGACAATGGTTTTTTGGATTCAACCTTCTTTCGGAAATCGATGAGCCAGGTGAATATTACATCGACCGGACAGACGGAATACTCTATTTCTATCCGCCATCGACGATTAAAAAGGGAAAGGCGACGGTCTCCTTGAGCAAAAATATCCTTTCCATTAATGGGGTTTCAAATCTTCAAATTCGCGGAATTACAATTGAAGGATGCCGCGAGACCGGAATCCGGATGAACGGCTGTAACAATACGTTGATTGCAGCCTGTACGATCCGGAATACGGGCGACTGGGCGGTTACAATAGATGGGGGACATCATAACGGGGTAAAAGATTGCAAAATATATGATGTCGGCGCCGGAGGAATCCGGATCATGGCGGGGGACTTAAAAACGCTGACTCCTGCGGAATGTTATGCCGATAACAACTATATTCATCATATTGCCAGACTTAAACGCATTATGAATCCCGGGATTACTCTCAACGGAGCAGGCAACAGGGCATCTCATAATCTCATTGCATATGTACCTCATGTCGCTATTTATTTCAATGGAAATGACAATACGGTTGAATATAATGAAATACATCATGCATGTTATGAAACCAATGATTCCGGTCCGATCTATGCCGGACGCAGCTGGATAATGAGAGGAAATGTCATTCGCTATAATTATCTTCATGATATCAATGGATTTGAAAAGAAAGGATGTGTCGGCATTTATCTTGACGATCTGTTTTGTGGGACCCTGGTTTATGGAAACATATTCAACCGGGTAACCAGTGCGGTTTTGATCGGTGGAGGAAGGGATAACCAGATCTGTAATAACATTTTTATGAATTGTGAACCGGCATTACAGATAGATGCCCGGGGATTGGGGTGGTATTCAGGTTATATTCCGGAAATGTTAAAAGAAGCCCAAACCCAGGGAACTCTTTCCGGAATTGCTTTCACCAAGCCCCCCTATTCAACCTGTTATCCTGTATTGAAAAAGTTAATCGATGATAAACCGGCAGCCCCTAAAGGGAATATCATTTCCCATAACATTTGTCTGGGAGGCAGCTGGGATAAGCCCGCAGGTTTCTGGAAAGCATCGATCGAAAAAGAAGCACGACCCTATCTTATCATTGAGAATAACATCGTATCATCCTCCTCAGAAACAGAAGATAGTACCTCCAGCGGGTATACAATAACCGATCCGATGTTTATAAATAAAAAAAATCCTGAGAAAGGAAAATTCAGGATTGAAAACGGCTCTCCGGCTCTAAAGCTTGGTTTTAGGCAGATTCCGTTTAAAGAGATCGGATTGCAAAATAAAGAGAAAAACTTTTAATGGGATTCAGCCTGACCGGAAGCATCCTTGCTATCAGTGTGGGTATCCTTTGGATCGTAACTTTCTTTCAGGAAGATTTCTTCCGGATATTTCACGGAAACCAGGAAAAGCCCCTGAGCGGGAACGGAATACCCGGCTGACCGGCGATCTTTTGTCTCAATGATCTTTTTTAGTCCGTCAAAATCAATTCTTCCTCTTCCCAGATCGATCAATGTTCCTGTAATTGCCCGAACCATATTTCGCAAAAAACGGTCGGCGGTTATGGTAAATATTAGCATTTGCCCCTTTTTCTGCCAGAAAGCTTCAGTCACATGGCAAATATTGGTTTTCGTATCACACGGTAATTTGGCAAAAGAAGTAAAATCGGTTGTATCACGGATTATTAAAGCGCCCAGGTTCATCCGGCCCAAATCCATCGGACCCGTATAAAAATAAGCCATATCCTTCAGAAATGGATCTTTTTCCCGGGCTATAAAATACTTATATGTCCGCGAAAGAGCAGAAAACCGGGCGTGAGCTTCCGGCATGACCGGCAGGATTTCCCGGATCGCTATTTCCGGTGGAAGATAGCCATTCAGATGGTACACAAGATCCTTTCTGTTCTCCAACGTCAATATTTCCGGATTGTCAAAATGAGCAAAAAACTGGGTAGCGTGAACGCCTGTATCTGTCCTCCCAGCCCCGGTAATCGGCACAGGACGGTGAAGAAGCGTTGAAAGAGCTTCCGAAAGAGTAACCTGGATACTGGATGCATTCTCCTGAGATTGCCATCCGTGAAAAGGGGTTCCGGAATAGGCAAGATGAATAAAATAGCGGTATTGAATCCTGTTTTCCATGTCCTGCAAAATTAAAAAAAAACAAGCACCTTTATTTCATATTCATAATCTGCTTATTAAACCTTCTATTTAGAAATAGTAAAAATGACAAGGGGTACTCAAAATAAATTCTATTGTTATTTGATTAACAAAAGAAATTTTTATTTTTGTATTGAGATTCATTTAACACTCAAATCTCCTAGATATTAACCAATAAAACCATTACTATGGCAACGAACAACAACAATCAAATCATTAAAACACTTGTGGACAAGTACGGGAGAGATAGGACCAGTCTGATGCCTATCCTTCAGGGTATTGTCGAGCAAAAAAACTATCTGTCGGACACCGACATGACAGAAGTGGCAAGAGAGCTCGATTTATCAGCCGCTCAAGTTTACGGTACAGCAACATTTTATTCTTTTCTGGATACGGTTCCGCGAGGGAAATATGTGATCCGGGTTTGCAAAACGATCACGTGCGACATGCACGGGAAAAAGCTTATTGTACAGACGATCGAAAATATGCTGAAGATCAAGGTAGGAGAAACCACACAGGATAAAAAATTCACTCTTCTTCAGACCAACTGCCTCGGGTGGTGCCATAAAGGTCCGTCCATGCTGATCAACGACGAAGTTTATGCCGATCTTACCCCGGAAAAAACTCATGAGATCATTGCTGAGTACATGAACAAATAAATTCCTCACGAAAAAGAAATTATCATTATGTCAGAACTAGTTCAAAGAGTTGATTTAATATTCGGAGAATATTCAGATCAAAAATATAAGACCCTCGCTGAAACCGTCGGCCGTTCTAATGAAGACATCATCAAAGACCTGCTGGATTCTGGTCTTAAAGGTCGTGGCGGAGCCGGTTTTCCCACTGCACTGAAGTGGAAATTCACAATGGAACAGCCAGCCGATGAAAGATTTGTTATTTGTAATGCAGATGAAGGCGAACCCGGAACTTTCAAGGATCGTGAGATTCTTTCCAAAGTTCCCCGTAAAGTATTCGCCGGTATGGCTATCTGCGGGAAAGTCATTGGAGCAAAACGCGGATTCATGTATCTCCGCGGAGAATACAAATCTTTACTTCCCGGGCTATTGAAAGAAATTGAGATCTATGATGAAACTGCCAAGAAGCTTGGCATCGATTTTAAGATCGAGATCAGAATGGGAAGCGGCGCCTACATTTGCGGTGAAGAAAGTGCTCTTTTTGAATCGATGGAAGGTAAACGCGGTGAACCGCGTAATAAACCTCCCTATCCTACGGTATCCGGCTTTATGAACAAGCCTACAGTCATCAATAACGTCGAAACATTCGTCAATGTTCTGATGATCTGCCGGATCGGGCCAATCCAGTTCCGTAAGCTGGGAACTCATGATTCCCGTGGTTCAAAAGTGTTTTCCGTTTCCGGAGATACTCCGAAAGCAGGAATCTATGAACTCGAACTGGGAATGCCACTGGCTGAATTTGTTGAAGAATTCGGTGATGGCGATACCAAAGCCGTTCAGGTTGGAGGCGCATCCGGGTTCTGCGTGCCCCGAAAAAAATTCAAGGACACCATCATCGGTTTTGAAGGAGTGCCTACCGGTGGATCCATGATGATCTTCAACAGCTCCCGTTCCATGTACAATGTTCTTCACAATTATCTTGAATTCTTTGAAGAAGAATCTTGCGGACAGTGCACCCCCTGCCGGGTCGGTTGCCAGCAACTCCGTAAAGGCATCGAAGCTGTAAAACGCGGTGATAAACCGGTTGTGTACCTCGAACAGCTTATGAAACTAAGCGAAACCATGAAAATCACTGCAAAATGCGGGCTGGGACAATCCGTTGCCAATTCCTTCTCTTCGATTGTCAGCAATTTCAAAGAAGAAATGATTTACTAATCCAAAAAGATCACTCCAATGACTAAAACAAAAAAAATAAATATCAAGATAGACGGCATCAATGTTTCTGTGGAGGAAGGTACAACGATCCTGAACGCAGCGTTGAATGCAAATATCCATATCCCTACCCTGTGCTATCACAAGGACCTTTGCGTAGCAGGTAACTGCCGCGTTTGCGTTGTTGAGCTGAAAGGAGCAAAAAACCTGGTAGCATCCTGCGCCATGCCGGTTTCCGAGGGAATGGAAGTTTTCACAAATACAGGTAAAGTCCGCCTTGCCCGTAAACATATTGTCGAACTTCTGCTTTCCGAGCATAACGCCGACTGTACGAAATGCTATAAAAACGGGAATTGCGAGCTTCAGCTGCTTGCTTCTGAAATGCTGACCGGCGAACATATGTTCCTCGACCTGGTCCCGGATCAACATTATACGATCGACATGTTCAACCCGGCAATCATCAAGGATGACAGCCGGTGCATCCGCTGCCAGCGCTGCGTCAGAACCTGTGAAGAACTTCAGAGCGTCAGCGCCCTGGGTGTCGCTTACAAAGGCGATAAGATGAAAATCTCCACTTTCTTTGAACATCCTATGTTCGAAGTGGTTTGTACAAATTGCGGCCAATGCGTAAACCGTTGCCCGACCGGAGCTCTGGTTGAAAGAAATTACGTCGACGAAGTATGGGATGCTATCTATGACCCCACAAAGCATGTCGTCGTTCAAACCGCTCCCGCTGTACGTATCGCTTTAGGCGAATCCCTGGGTATGAATCCCGGAAAAATCGTGACCGGCAAAATGGTCGCTGCTTTGAAACGACTTGGCTTTGACTCCGTTCTGGATACGGATTTTACAGCCGACCTTACCATCATCGAAGAAGGAAATGAACTTCTTACCCGTCTGAAAAGAGCGCTGGTCGATAAGGACAAGAAAGTAGCCCTTCCGATGGCTACCTCCTGCTCACCCGGATGGATCAAGTTTATTGAACACACATTCCCTGAATATCTGCCTAACCTTTCTACCTGCAAATCACCCCAGCAGATGTTCGGAGCTCTTGCCAAGACTTATTATGCACAGAAGCGCGGATTGGATCCGAAAAATATCGTTTCGGTTTCCATTATGCCCTGCACCGCCAAGAAATTCGAAGCCAACCGGCCCGAAATGAGATCCAGCGGCTACCAGGATGTGGATTATGTTCTGACTACCCGCGAGCTGGGAATCATGATCAAGCAGGCCGGACTTGCCTTTGAATCGTTACCGGATGAACATTTCGACAGCATCATGGGTGAATCCACCGGCGCCGCAGTTATTTTCGGCAGCACCGGAGGTGTCATGGAAGCCGCTCTTCGTACCGCCTATGAACTGGTCACCGGCCGTGAAGTCCCGTTTGATGGACTTAACATCACCCCGGTACGTGGTACCGAAGGTGAAATCAGGGAAGCCGCTATCAAGATCACCGATGTTCTCCCGGAATGGAAATTTCTGGAAGGTGTTGAGCTGAAATGTGTGGTTGCCAACGGTCTGGCTAATGCCAAAAAAGTCATGCAAGCGGTAAAGGATGGTAAAGCCGATTACCATTTCATCGAAATCATGGCTTGTCCCGGTGGATGCCTCGGCGGTGGCGGACAACCCATCCCGACTGACCGTGAAATCCGTAACAAACGCAAAGAAGCTATTTACCAGGAAGATAAGGGAATGCCCATCCGTAAGTCCCATGAAAACCCGGAAATCAAGCAGATCTATGCCGAATTCCTTGAAAAACCGCTCGGACATAAATCACACGAACTGCTTCATACACATTATACCCCAAGAAAGAGGTATTAATTTCATTACGTTTGTCCTAAAATCCTGCCCCTCCCAGATAACTGTGAGGGGCTTTTTTGTGTCCATAAAAAAGGCTGTCTCAACCCAAGAGACAGCCTTTGAATCGACAGATTAACCCAATTACCTAACGTCCGGGGGAACCTCGCCCTGAGGCCCCGGAGTATCTTTGTGATTCATCACTCTCTTTTCCATTTTTCTCATCATTGGCGGGCGTCCATTCTGACGACGTGCTGAACGGTCGTGGATAATGATTACATCATGATGAGATGGCTTGAACATCGGGGATGCATCCACATCAATAATGATGCGTTTTCCACCCTTAATGTCCTTCACTTTATAGCTTTTTATGTTATCCATGGGAATATCCCCGAGTATTTCCGATAAATCATGTTTTCCACCTTTTAACTCACGATCCGGTGAATCAGGGGGGAAAGGCATTCCCGGATTCATATTAAAATCGGGAAAATCAGACAAATCGGGTAGATCTGGAAGTTCTGGCAGTTCTGGCATATCAAATGAAAAATCGCGGGGATGTCGATTCCCATGTCCGGGACGACCTTTGTCGTTCCTGAAAAAGCCGAAGTCAAAACGCATTTTGCCTAATGAATCAATCATGGTTGAATCAGGCAATGGCATACTTTGCATACGTATTTCCAATTCCTTCATTCCTTTCTCAAAATCCTTCATTTTACTTTCATAATCTTTCAGATATTTTTCCATATCCAAACCGGAATAATCTCCCTTTACGACCGTATCCAAAACGGTCACTTTCCCATTATCCCTGGTAAGAACCTTGATCCTGACTGCTTGTTTTTGATCGTCAGGTTTTGCTCCTTGGTCCTGGGTAAAACCGCTATAAGAAAGGAACAATGTAAAAATGGCTGATAAGCCAACAATCCGGAGAAAATCTTTAACCCAGAAAAATTTTATTTTCATATCCTTTAGATTTTGTGGCAAATCTACTGTCATTGAAGAAGGAATACTGTTAAGAGGATGTTAAATGCTGTTAACGAAATGTTAAAGTTTCAGAAGAAGCATCCCATTTCCCTAATTTTGAAATATGAAAAGAAGTGTCCTGGTATTGATCATCTCACTGGTTTGCCTGTCCCTGGCTGGAATCATGGGGGTTCAGTTCTTTTGGATCCGGAATGCAATCCGGTTGAAGGAAGAACAATTTGACAGAAGTGTAAACGACGCCATGGTAAAGACAGTCAATATGCTTGAAACCAGAGAAAATATAAGCTATATCGGGCGGAACTATGAAGGTGACAGTATTCTTTCTTTTACCCGGTCATACTCGCACGACAGCACTTATTCAAAAATCGTTAGAAAAAAGCTGGATTCATTAATGACCAGCGAAGATGAGATGAATCCTTTACCTTCCCATCCTC
>JAUZOW010000101.1 GCA_030706225.1 Bacteroidota bacterium
CTCTCATCGCAGGTTGCTCCGCGTGGTGTCAGGAATTTGAGCGCCAGTGAATTCAAGAGCTCTATCGGGCAATATGCTCCCGATAAAACCGCTGATCTTTACGGAGCTGATGTAAACTGGTTCAAGCAGATTACCACTTCACTGCCCTTTACACAGCAGTATAACCTGGCTGTTTCCGGTGGTTCCGAAAAGTTCTCACATCGTACTACCCTGTTTGTCGATCTCGCCCAGGGCCTTTTAAAGAAAAATGACTTTAACAACTTCCTGGCGAAGACCAATATTAACCAGAAATCTTTTGGCGATGCACTGACGCTTGATTATAACATCAGTTACGGAATCCGGAATGCACATCCCGCCAATTACGATGTCTTTTACCAGGCATTTGTCCGTAACCCGACCAGCCCTGTTTATGATAATTCGAACAGTTATTACGGAGGATATACCTACCTCGAAGGAGCTGATTATTATAATCCGGTGGCTATGCTGGATCAGAGTGAACATGTTCAGAAAACCAATGACTTTAACGGAAATGTCAGAGCAACCCTCCGTTTCAACAAGTATTTCAACTGGTCGAATCTCTTTGCCTATAACCTCTCGGATTACGAAGAAACCTATTACTATTCCAAATATTATCCCAGCCGGCTGGGAAGGAACGGCGAAGCTGAAATCGATAATGGCCGTCAGGGAAATACGCAGTACGAAAGCACTTTGAATTTTTCTACCTCTTTTGGAAAACATTCTGTCCAGGCTCTGGCAGGATATACTTTTCAGCAAACAGATAACAACAGTTCATACATGACCAACTCGGGATTTGATTCCGATTTTTATGGGGTCAATAACATTGGAGCCGGTTCCGGTTTGGCCGGAGGTACCGCGGAAATGGGATCCTACAGAAGCCGTAGCCGGCTTATCTCATTTTTTGGCCGTGGGATGTACAATTACAATGATAGATACCTTCTTTCCGTTTCACTCCGTCGTGAAGGCTCTTCCAGATTCGGGGAAAATCATAAATGGGGATGGTTCCCCGCTGCAAGCCTTGGCTGGCGTATGAACCGTGAATCCTTCCTGAAGGATGTCAAGTGGCTTAACGACCTTAAACTCCGCCTTGGATTCGGTGTTACGGGAAACCAGGATTTCGACAATTACAAATCGCTTACCCTGATGGGCAGAGCCGGGAAATTCTATTACAATGGCGAATGGATCAATACCTACCAGCCTGTTTCAAATCCCAATCCTGACCTTCGTTGGGAAAAGAAACAGGAACTCAATGGCGGGCTTGACTTTTCATTCCTGAAAAACCGTCTGGGCGGCGCTATTGATTACTATTACCGCTGGAGTACCGACCTCCTTTATACTTATACCGTATCGGTTCCCCCTTATCTGACAGATCAACTATATACGAATGTGGGAACCATAAGCAACCAGGGAATTGAACTTACCCTGAATGCAATCCCTGTACAAATGCATAAATTCATGTGGAACACTACTCTTACCTTCAGTAAGAATGCCAATAAGCTGGTGAAATTTTCCAATGCGGAATTTACCAATAAATATCTTGAAATCGGTTGGCTTGGTGGTGCTTTCCCGCTGAATTGCCAGCGGCTGGAAGAAGGGCAGGCTATCGGCACATTCTATGGCCCGGTCTGGGAAGGTGTAGATGAAACCGGCCATGATAAATTCAAGAATCAGGATCCCGTCGGGCATGTCAGCCCCAGTAAATGGGAAAAGATCGGAAATGCCAATCCGTTCTGCACACTCGGCTGGAGCAATACTTTCAAATACAAAACCTGGGATCTTAATTTTGCATTCCGTGCACAGATCGGCGGAGATGTTCTTAACATGTACCGACTGTACTACGAAAACTGGCAAAGCCTTGGGAAAAACATTGTCCACAGCCAGCTGGATGACCCCAGCTTTATCGGAACTGGACAGTATTCTTCCAAATACATCGAAGATGCTACTTTCCTGAAACTTGACAATATTACAGTGGGTTATACGATGCCGAAGGTCAGCAAGTACATCTCGAATATCCGCTTCTTTGCCACTGCTCAGAATGTATTCTGTCTGACCGGGTATAAAGGTCTGGATCCTGAAGTGAATATGAGCGGATTAACCCCCGGGATCGATTATCTCACCTATTATCCAAAAACTACAACAATAACATTGGGCGTCAATGCTACATTTTAATTTTAAATAAGTGTCCAAATGAAAACTTTAAAATATTTCCTGTGTGCTGTTGCTGCTGTCCTGGTATTGGGCATCCCTTCATCATGCACCAAGCTTGACGAAAAAGTATATTCAGATATTCCCCTGAACGATTTTTTCCATAATGAAAAGGATGTTCTGATGAATGCAGGCAGGGCTTACACAAAACTGCAACATTTTCCTGAAGAGTTCAGTCTCTGGAGTCTGGATGAACTGGCATCTGACGAAATGGTTGCACCGGCCCGCGATGATGGTATGGTCTGGGATAATGGTCGTTGGAATGAAATCCAGAAACATCAGGTCACTTCTACCAATAAAATCCTGTCCTATGCATGGACCTTCGTGTTTGAAGGTATCAGCGCCTGTAACGAAGTTATCTATGAAACGGAACAATCTCCCATTCAATTTTCGGAAAAAGACAGGGTTGTCGCTGAAATCAAGGTCCTCAGAGCTTATTTCTACTATCTGGCTCTTGATAACTGGGGAAATATCCCTTTCACCATCGATTATACCGATAAAAACCTGCCGGTTCAGAAAGACCGCAAATATGTTTTTAACTATATCGAAAACGAAGTCCTCACCAACGTCAGTAAACTAAAGGATATGCCTACTTCCGATTACTACGGCAGAATAACCCAGGGTGCGGCATACACACTTCTGGCCAAGCTTTACCTGAATGCGCAGGAATGGATCGGAGTTGACAAATTCCAGGCTGCAGTGGATGCCTGTGACAAGGTCATCAATCTGAATGCCTACTCGATCGAAGACGATTATTTTACCAACTTCGCCGTCCATAACGAAAATTCGAAGGAAAATATCTTTGTTATTCCGATGAATTCCATTTATACGAAGGACCGTTTTTACTGGTACACATTGACGTTGAATGATGCCAGCAGAGCTACCTTCGGCTTTAAAGGAGGTATGTGGGATGAGTTTGTGATCGAACCGGATTTTTATACCAAATATGCAGATAACGACCTTCGCCGGAAATCGTTCCTTGTCGGGCAGCAGAAGGATGCTGACGGCAATGATATTTATGTGAAGAATTCAAGTACCGGGCAGCTGGAACCGTTCATTTACACTTATACCATTGACAACTACATGGCACGTAAGAAATGGGAAGGCGCACGTTTCTGCAAATATGCCTACCAGAATGGACTGGAATATGATGTAACGGATATGGAAAACGATTTCGTTATCTTCCGTTATGCTGATGTACTGTACACAAAACTGGAAGCCTTGTGGCGGATGGGCCGTGCTGCTGAAATGATCAACGATCCGGGTCTTCAGAAAATCCGGACACGTGCAGGTTTGCAGCCGCTGGCAGTAGGTGATCTTACAAACGATGGTTTCCTGGACGAACTGGGCCGCGAATTTGTACTTGAAGTCCATCGCCGCCAGGATATGATCCGGTTTGGAGCATGGACGAAATCATGGTGGAACAAACCGGTTACGGGACCGAATGACAAGTTGTTCCCGATTCCGCAAACTGTACTGAATGCGAACCATAATATTGTTCAGAATCCTTAATAAATAAGGGATCCGGAAGAATTAAAAATAATAATGCCGTATGAAAAAGTGGTTATGCTTAGCTGTACTGCTGCCATGGGTACTGGGTCTGAATATGACGGATCCTGCTTTTGGACAACATTTCAGGAAAATTAAGGTCAGCGAGCTGAAAAACAAGATTGAAGGTGCCTGGATTGGCGAGCTGATTGGCAATATTTACGGTTTGCCGCATGAAAACAAATATATTGCGGAGCCCGGGCCTCAGAAATGGCCATACGGCTATACGAAGAATCTCGACAAACTGAAAAAGTACGATGGTGCTTTTTCAGATGACGATACGGATGTTGAATACATGTATACGCTTCTTATGGAGAAATGTGGTCCTGAACCGACCTATTCCCAGATGCGTGATGCATGGATGTACCATATCCGTGACAGGGTATGGCTGGCAAACCGTGCAGCCGTCGGATTGATGCATTTTGGCTATACGCCTCCCTTTACCGGCAGCAAAGAGATGAACCCGCACTGGTATCAGATAGATCCACAGCTTATTAATGAGATCTGGGGCTATACGGCACCGGGAATGGTGAAGTATGCAACGGCAAAATCCGACTGGGCTGCCCGCATTACCAGTGACGACTGGGGCGTTGAACCGACGATTCTTTACGGCGCTATGTATTCCGCTGCTTTTTTTGAAAAAGATGTCAATAAACTCATTGAGATTGGCCTGAAATCTCTTCCTGTCGGATGCCGCTTTGCCGGAACCGTTCGCGATATGATCGCTCTTCACGAAAAATATCCGGACGACTGGGTGTCAGCCCGGCAGGAAATGGCAAAGAAATATTATATCAATGAACCGGATCTTACCAAAACAATCTGGAATGCTAATCTTAATGGCGCTTGCGCAATTCTTGCTTTACTATATGGGAACGGGAGTTTTCAGCATACGCTGGACCTCGCCTGTGCCATGGGATTCGACGCCGACAACCAGGCGGCTACTTTAGCCGGATTAATGGGTGTCATCAACGGAATGAAAGGGCTTCCGGAAAATCTTTACCTCCCCATTGAAGGATGGACGAAACCTTTTAACGACAAGTATATAAACATTACCCGGTATGACCTGCCGGATGCAAAAATTTCGGATATCATCGACAAAATCGTCAAGGAGACGATAGATTTGGTGGTACTCAAAGGTGGTTCGATCTCCGGTAAACCGGGAGATCAGGTGTTAAAAATTAACACCGATGCGGTGTTCAATACCCCTCTTGAATTCTGCATGGGTCCCCTGCCACGACTGGAGATCGATAAACCTGTTGATTATAATTTTTTTACTTCGGCCGATAAGCAATACAAATGGAATCTTATTTCGGGAACTCTTCCCGGGGGACTGGTATTCAGTAACGGAAAACTGACAGGCACTCCGCAGGAAACAGGATATTTCGATATCACATTACAGCTGGATAATGGAAAGAGAAAGATGACTCACTCTTTTCGCCTTCTGGTCAGATCACGAAACATCGCTCCGGATGCCGACACCATTATTGCCAATGTCAGGACGCTGAACGAAAAAGTGCTGGATTCCTGCTGGTATACGTTCGGAAAATCGATATATGCAAAGAATGTTAATGTGTTGAACGATGGGATTCTGAATGGCCCGGGATCTGTTTTCTACAGCATTGCTGCCAAAGCAAATATCCCCAAGGTGGATTATTACGGATACGGTTGGAAATCTCCGAGAAAAATAAGCATGATCGCTTTGCATACGGGAGGTATGGAAGAATTTGGCGGATGGTTTACATCCCTGAATGTCCAGTATCTTGATTCTCTTGGGCAATGGAAGCCGGTTGCAAATGCCGTAATCGATCCCCCGCTTCCGGGAAAAGATCCTGTTTTTTATCAACCGCATTTTGTAGAATACATCATCACATTCCCTGCAGTGAAAACCAAAGCGATCCGGATTATCGGTGATGCCGCGATCCAGGATCACTGGAATAAATACACAAAGAATGTATCCGGGTTTACTTCTGTAACGGAGCTTAGTGTTTATTGATAATAGAGTTCATGATGAAATCATTGGGAAGAAATAGAATAAAAACCGGCCTCGCTGCCCTTTTCCTGTTAACTTGTTTTACGGGATGGGGACAGAGTGTGAAGCCTGTAAAAGCACCGGCCCGGAATTACCGGATCACAAAGGAGCAACTGCAGGATAAGATCAAAGGCGGATGGGCAGGTCAAACCATTGGCGTAGTATATGGCGCTCCTGTGGAATTCAAGTATCAGGGTTCCATTATCAATGATTATCAGAATATCCCCTGGTCGGACCATTATGTGAAATACTGGTGGGATAAGAAACCCGGCTTGTTTGATGATGTCTATACTGATCTGACCTTTGTCGATATCATTGAAAAATATGGGCTGGATGTTTCCAGAGATACGGTTGCAATGAAATGGGCACATGCCGGATATCATCTGGCACATGCCAACCAGGCTTCCCGTTATAATATTCTGAATGGTATTATGCCACCGGCATCTGGTAACTGGAAAAACAATCCACACGCCGATGACATCGATTTTGAAATCGAATCGGATTTTATTGGGCTCATGTCGCCCGGTATCCCTGACAGAGCAGCAGAATTCGCCGACCGCTTCGGACATATCATGAACAGTGGCGACGGATGGTACGGCGGGGTTTATGTTTCTGCACTGTATTCTTATGCTTTTATTTCTGATAACCCGGAATATATCGTGGAACACGCCCTGCATTCGATCCCGGCAGGAACACAATTCCACGAATGTATAGCGGATGTGATCAGGTGGCATAAACAATATCCAAATGACTGGAAAAAAACCTGGTTTGAACTTCAGAAAAAATGGGATCATGATGTGGGTTGCCCGAAAGGAGTGTTCCTTTCATTCAATATCGATGCAAAGATCAATTCCGCTTATGTTACCATAGGACTTCTATACGGGAAGGGCGATTTTAGCCGTTCTATGGATATTACAACCCGTTGCGGTCAGGATGCCGACAGTGATCCTTCTTCAACAGGAGGAATTCTGGGTGTCATGCTTGGCTATTCCAGGATACCTTCCTTCTGGCTGAAGCCATTAAAAGAAATTGAGCCTCTCAACTTTGAAGGAACAACTATGTCGTTGGAAAAAGCTTATTCTTTGAGTTATAAGTATTCACTGGAAAACCTTAAAAAATCCGGCATAAAAACAGATGGCGATGTCCTGATAATCCCTGCTGCAAAGGTCAGTCCGGTTGCTTTTGAACAGAATTTTGAAAAATGTTATCCTGTCCTGAGAGAAAAGATCGATTCTTCCTACAATGCAGGTTTTTCATTTGATTTTACAGGGAATGGTTTTGTACTGTATGGGAATCTTATCAAACATTCGAAAATCGATCATGGATACCTTGATCGCATTGCAAAGAAACTGGGTACCGAAGTGTTTGGATTGGCAGAACCAGATGATCCTTATGTGGCGAATCTGGAAATTTATATAAATGGGAAGATTGACCAAAAAGTTAAACTGTTCATGAAAAATACTTCCCGCAGGCTTGAACCCGCCTGGCGGTACCAGTTACCGGAAGGAAAGCAGAATATTGAAGTACGCTGGCTCAATCCGGATCCGGATTATGAAATCCGTATCAATGACCTGATCATTTATTCCGGAATCAAGCCGGTGAGCAATTTGCCTAAAATGGAAATGAAATGAAAAAAACGTTCATATCCTGCGTTCTGACTTTAATCCTTTCATTGGGGATCATCTCAGGATACAGCCAGCAGAAAACCTCTTTGCCAAAGAAAGTCCGGATTACTTCAGCCGTTCTTAAGGATAAGATCAAAGGCGGATGGGCTGGACAAACGATCGGCTGTACTTATGGCGGTCCGACCGAGTTCCAGTTCAAAGGATCCATGATCCAGGATTATCAGCCGATAGTCTGGTATGATGATTATATAAAAGAGACTTTTGAATCGGATCCGGGGCTTTATGATGATGTGTATCTGGATCTTGCTTTTGTGGATATTGTTGAACGCTATGGATTGGATGCTCCGGCTGATTCTTTTGCTATGACTTTTGCCCACAGCAACTACAAGTTGTGGCATGCCAACCAGGCAGCACGTTATAATATCCTTCACGGGATCATGCCTCCGGCTTCAGGATATTGGAAAAATAACCCCCATGCCGATGATATCGATTTCCAGATCGAATCTGATTTTGCGGGAATGATGTCGCCCGGGCTGATTAATTCTGCGGCGGAACTGTGCGACCGTGTCGGACATATCACCAATTACGGCGATGGCTGGTATGGTGGTGTTTTCATGGCAGGTATGTACGCAACGGCATTCCTGACCGATAATATTGATGTGATTATTGAACAGGGACTTCAGCCGATTCCTAAAGAAAGCAAGTTCTATCAGACGATCAGCGATGTAGTCCGCTGGCATAAGCAATATCCGGACGATTGGAAAAAGTGCTGGTTTGAAGTGGAGAAAAAGCATACCTCTGAAAAGGGATGTCCCGAAGGGGTTTTTAATTCATTCGATATAGATGCCAGAGTAAATGCTGCCTACGTAGTCATTGGGCTTCTTTACGGTCATAAGGATTTCTTCAAAACCATGGATATTGCCACACGCTGCGGACAGGATTCTGATTGCAATCCGGCAACCGCCGGCGGCATCATTGGAGTTATCCTGGGATATGATAAGATCCCTTCTTTCTGGAAACCTTCTGTAGAAAAGGTTCTGGATATGAAATTCCCCTTTTCAACACGTTCACTGAACCAGATTTGCAGCCTGAGCTACAAACATTCCATGGAAATGATAAAGCGCAATGGGGGAAAAGTATCGGGAGATACCATCACACTTATGGTGCAGCAACCTAAAACTCTTCGCCTGGAACAGTCTTTTGAAGGAATGTATCCATCCAAGCAACTTCTGGTACGGAAAGATTACCTGGATGAACCCATCAAAATCGATTTTACGGGTAATGGCATTGTGGTTCTGGGAAATGTGAAAAGCCAGTGCGGTGAAGCGACCAGTAAATATATAGCTCTGCTGGATGTTTACATGGACGGTACAAAAATCGAACAGGTAAACATGCCTTTTGATTTTACGACGAGGAAATACGATATTTTTTATAAATACATGATGAAAGAAGGTGATCACAAGCTGGAAATCCGGTGGATCAATCCGGATCCTGCCTACAGAATCTACTTTAAATCCTATGTGGTTTACAGTGATCACCCGCAGGCTGTGATGGGCCATTAAAATAAAATCAACGAAGGAAAAGGAATTATTGAATAAAAAATCTGTCATCGGTTGGATCGTTATTCCGGCAGTTATTATCCTGCTTGGAGGGATGAATGCGTGCAGTAAAAAAGATGAACCGGTGGAAACGCAGAAGCCGTTTACCCGCCTGGTGGAGAATCAATATATCCAAAGCCGGATTCTGTGCCGCCAGATCCATTATGCCGTGCTGTTACCTGAAGATTATGAGAAATCCGGAACCCGCTATCCTGTGGTTTATTTGTTGCATGGATTCGGCGATTCGGAAACTGCCTGGTACAAATATGGACTGATTCAGTATTACGTTGACCAGAATGCTTCCCAGACGGTACCCATGATCTATGTAATGCCTGAAGGTTTCAATTCTTACTGGGTGAATAAATATAACGGGCATTATCCGTATATGGATATGTTCGTGAAAGAGCTGGTTCCGGCAATCGATTCCATCTATCGAACCATCAAAGAATCCCGTTCCCGCGCAGTTATGGGCTATTCGATGGGAGGATACGGAGCGATGATTATGCCTGTGAAAAATCATAATGTGTTCAAGACCGGCGTGGTCCTGAGTATGTCGTTCCGTACCGATGAACAATACCTGGAAGAACCACAAAGCGTTTTTGATTATCAATGGGGACCTGTGTTTGGAGGAGTAGGAGCAACCGGCGAGCAACGCCTGACGGACTATTTCAAAGCCTACAGCCCTTTCCATTTTACAGGAGCTCCGGGAGATACTTCCATGAAAAACATCAATCTCTTTTTGGATTGCGGAGATGATGAAGAAACCCTGACAGTAACCAATGATGCATTACATGATACTCTGCGTTCGCTGGGTATCCCACATGAATACCGGGTTA
>JAUZOW010000102.1 GCA_030706225.1 Bacteroidota bacterium
CGGTAAGCGATATACACACCTGCGCCGGATGTTGAAGCGTTGAAACTGAAGTTTGTAGAAGTCGTCTTATAATGAAAATACGGGTAATCATTTTTTGTTTCGCTATAGGAATAGGCCAGGGTTGGATTGAGCTCTGCACCCAGCACCAGATGCTCTCTGATTACACAGTTGATGCCGAAAATAAAAGACACTCCCGGAGAAATTGTCCATTGTGTGTGTTTTGATGTTGATGACGTTATGGAATCGCCGTTATTAATGGTTTGATAGAGATAATTGATGCCTAATTCTCCACCAAGCAATAAAGAAAAATTCTTATAAAGAGGTACTCTGTTGTCGAAACCGATGCGCATACCCAGACCGTATCCGCTCTGTTTTGATTCCGGATAATTATTCATTTTAATTTTTTGATTATTTGAAACCACATCCAACGTAAGCATGCTTAACCGGAACATGGTTTTATCATTACCGTGCTTGTACCTGAATCCGAACCCGTTTAAATCATAAAAAGAGATTCCAAGTTCATTGTACTTTAATGAAGGTGTTTGCTGTGCTTTTACAGGAATAATAAAACATCCCGACAGGAAAATGATAATCCAGAATTTTTTCATAGCATTGAACATTTTGGTTAATAAATCAGTGAATTAATGGTAAAAAGCAGAAAAGAATATTATCGGATACAATTTATGAAAAAATATTGGAATAACAATTTTTATAACCGGTACCATTCTTTGGGAGGTATCATCTATCTAAGTGTAAAGTCTGAAACGAAAAGTGAAAAGTGCAATTATTTTGCACTTTGCACCTTGCACTTTACACTTGACTTTGTTGCGGGGGTAGGATTACTATTGTGATCCTATTTGGGAGGACATCACAACAAAGCCTTCGCTCACTTCGTTCGCTCTGTCTTTTTCTTTTCTCTTCTCGGCTTTGCAAGCAAGCTTGCAGCCTCGTCGAAAAAAGAAAAAGCCCCAGCACTATGTGCTGAGGCTTTGTTGTTGCGGGGGTAGGATTCGAACCTACGACCTTTGGGTTATGAGCCCAACGAGCTACCTCTGCTCCACCCCGCGATATATTTTCATTAACTTTGCTATCTCAAATGGGAGTGCAAAGATATACTTTTTTTCTTTGCACTCCAAATAAAAATTATTGATGGCACATAAAGCTGGCTTTGTATCAATCATCGGAAGTCCTAATGTTGGGAAATCCACTTTGATGAATGTTCTTGTAGGAGAGAGACTTTCTATTATAACTCATAAAGCTCAAACTACACGTCATCGTATTATGGGGATCTTCAGCGGTGAGGATTTCCAGATCGTTTATTCCGATACACCGGGAATCATGAAACCGCATTATCTTCTGCATAAAGCCATGCTTTCTGCTGTTATGGCTTCTCTTTCTGATGCCGATGTAATCCTTCTGGTAACTGAAATAGGTGAAAAATTCAACCATCCTGAAATCCTTGAAAAGCTTAAATCTGTGGATGTTCCGGTGGTGGTGGCAATCAATAAGGTGGATCTTTCAGAGCAACCTGTCGTTTTGGAAGAGATCGGAAAATGGAAGAATACCCTTGAAAAGGCTGATATTATTGCAATTTCAGCAAAACACTGCTTCAACACTGCTGAATTGTTTGAAAGAATTCTTAAACTGTTACCCGAATCTCCTCCGTTTTATCCAAAGGAAGAACTGACCGATCGTTCCCAACGTTTCTTTATTTCCGAGATCATCCGGGAGAAGGTCCTGCTGGATTATACTCAGGAAATTCCTTACAGCGTGGAAATTGTCGTCGATTCCTTTAAAGAAGAAGACAATATCGTCAGAATATCGGCTTTCATCTATACAGCCCGCGAATCACAGAAAGCAATTATTCTCGGACACCAGGGCCGCTCGATCAAAAAACTGGGCACTGACGCACGGAAGGATATTGAAGAGTTCCTCGGTAAGCATGTCTTCCTGGAACTCAAGGTGAAAGTGACTAAAGACTGGAGGGAAGACGAGCGGATGCTGAAGCGGTTCGGATATAATATTGATGAATAGAACCGATCTGATGGATTGAAATTCTTAATAAAATCTGATGTCCAAATTCCAAAATTATAATGCAGAACATCAAATTATTTGGTACTTTGAGCCTGAAATTTACGTTTTGATTAGGTCAATCAGATCATTTTAACCCCTTTTTTAAAAAAAGAAAGCAAATAAATATGAGCAATATCGTTGCAATCGTTGGCCGGCCGAATGTCGGTAAATCTACCTTGTTTAACCGTCTTACCGGAAAGAGAGAAGCTATTGTTGATCCAACCAGCGGAGTAACGCGTGACCGGCATTACGGAAAGTCGGACTGGAACGGGATCACTTTTTCAGTCATCGATACAGGTGGATATGTGGATAAATCGGATGATGTTTTTGAATCGGAAATTAATAAGCAGGTTCAGCTTGCCATTGATGAATCCGACGCCATTCTCTTTATGGTGGATGCCCGGGAGGAAATCACAGGAATGGATTCTGACCTTGCATTCTTGCTGAGAAGGTCCAGCAAGCCGGTTTATGTTGTAGTGAACAAAATCGACAGCAATAAACAGGTGAATGATATCAATGAATTTTATTCACTGGGGTTTGAAAAATTGTTCGGAATCTCTGCCATGAGCGGCAGCGGTACCGGTGACCTGCTGGATGAAGTAGTAGCCAATTTTCCCCAGGAAGAGGTTCTGGAAGAAGATAAGGAAGGACTTCCCAGAATCGCTATCGTGGGAAGGCCAAATGCCGGGAAATCATCCCTCATTAACGTACTTCTGGGGAACGACAGGGCTATTGTAACTCCTGTTCCCGGAACAACGCGTGATTCACTGAATTCTCACTATAAATATTTCGGGCTTGACTTTATTCTTGTCGATACGGCCGGGATACGGAAAAAATCGAAAGTAAACGAAAATATAGAATTTTATTCGGTGATGCGTGCTATCCGCTCGATTGAAACCAGTGATGTGTGTATCCTGATGGTTGATGCGGAAAGAGGATTTGAAACACAGGATCTGAATATCTTTTCCCTGATCGAAAAAAATCATAAAGGAGTTGTAATCCTGGTGAATAAATGGGATCTGGTAGAAAAAGAGACAAACACCCATAAGCTTTTCGAAAACTTTATCTGTGAACGGATAGCTCCTTTCTCGGATGTGCCGATTGTATTTACTTCTGTTATTAATAAACAACGTATTTTTAAAGCGGTTGAAACAGCTGTGGAGGTTTTTAAACACCGGACAACCCGAATTTCAACAGCTCAATTGAACAATACGCTTCTCCCTATCCTGGAAGAAACACCACCTCCTGCAGTGAAAGGAAAATATATCAAGGTAAAATATGTGACCCAGCTACCCACCGTATATCCTTCTTTTGTCTTTTTCTGCAATCATCCTCAATATATTCTGGAATCGTATAAGAGGTTTCTTGAAAATAAAATCCGTGAAAATTTTTCTTTTTCAGGCGTACCCATGGAAATCTATTTCCGTCAGAAATAATTAATGGAAGAACACGTTCGGATAGATAAATGGTTATGGGCTGTCAGGATCTTTAAAACGAGAAGCCTGGCAACGGAAGCCTGCAAGGCAGGGAGAGTGAAATCCGGTGAACATACCGTAAAACCATCCCACGAAGTCCATATGGAAGAGGTAATCACAGTTTCAATGCCTCCTGTAATAAAGACAGTTAAAGTAGCAGGAATTTCCGGAAAAAGAGTTGCTGCTGCCAGAGTTCCTCTCCTGATGGAAGATCTGACATCCAAAGAAGAATATGAGAAGCTTCAGTCTCACAGGGAAACTGATTTTGAATCAAGGGACCGGGGTACAGGAAGACCTACCAAACGGGAACGCAGGGATATAGAATATTTAAAAAGATATCTGGGTTTGAATAAATAAAGGTTTCAGACGAATGGTTTACCGGAAGATAAGAACACAGAACCTTGATGATATTGCCTTTGAAGGGAGAAATCAAAGCTATGGAGCATTCTATCTCCGGAAACGGTATTCCAGGTTCCTGTTGGTCTCGATCATTTTCGGACTGATTTTCTTTGCTATATTAACCATTACTCCTTTTTTACTCTTTTATTTTGAAAAACCTTCTGTACCGCTGGAAGAAATTCCTGATTTTATCGAATATTACGGGATGACCCAGCCTCCGGATGAATCGATGGATGAACTGGCCCGCCTGGCTGCTCCACCTCCGAAAGAATCCGAAACCCCGGTGGTTGTAGATACGGTCAGTCAGCAGGAACAACCCAAAGAAATCAAAGAGGAAGAAAAACCTCAACCTAAGGTGCCATCCGACTCAGCCGGAACAGGCCAGGGAACTACATCCGACGGTACCGGCCCGGGTGAAGATACAGGGATTTACACAATCATTGATGTGTATCCCCGCTATCCGGGTGGAGATGCTGCCCGGCTTTACTTCCTAAGAACGCATATAAATTATCCGCCTGCTGCTTTCAAGTCTGGTATCCAAGGCGTCGTAATGGTCATTTTTGTTATTGAGAAAGATGGATCTGTTTCCCATGTAGATGTGGCCAGCGGTATCGGTGGGGGTTGCAACGAAGAAGCAATCCGTGTTACCAAATCAATGCCTACCTGGGAACCCGGCAAACGGAACGGAAAAGCAGTGCGGGTTATGGTGAAAATGCCCATCTTATTCAGAATTCCGGGTAGAGGAAAGTAAAAAATAAAAAAAGCTGTCCGGAATATCTGAACAGCTTTTTTTTAAAAGAAAATCTTGAAAATTACTTCTTTTCAGGAGTAGTTTCGGTTTTCTTTTCAGCTTTAGCTTTGTCTTTGCAGCAACCGGCTTTTTTGTCCATTTTGCAGCATTTCTTACCATCTTTCTTATCGCAACCTGCTTTGGTATCTTTTACCTCTTTTTTTGCAGGAGCAGCTTTTTCTTTTGTCTGAGTCTGCGGAGTCTGTGCAAATGTCAGAGTGCTGAAAAGAAAAAGAGCGGAAACTAGAACAACAACTTTTTTCATAAGATTCAACTATTTATGGATTAATGTTACTAAAATCAACGACAAAGATAAAAAATTATTATTTAAAAATTTTATTCCCGGATCCGGGAATCCATTAAAATTGTCACAGGACCATCATTGATCAATCTGACTTTCATCATGGCTCCGAATTCGCCGGTAGGGACGGATTTCCCAAGGTCTGTTTCCAGTTGAGTGATGAATTGCCTGTAAAGAGGGATGGCGATTCCCGGACGGGCAGCCCGGATATAAGATGGCCGGTTTCCCTTCCGGGTACTGGCATGAAGCGTGAACTGGCTGACAACAAGGATTTCGCCCCCACTTTCCAGAATGGAGCGGTTCATTACCCCGTCGTTATCGTCAAAAATCCTGAGTCTGACGATCTTTCCGGTCAGCCAGGGAATATTTTCTGCCGTATCGGCTTCTTCAATGCCCAGAAGAATCAACAATCCCGGTCCAATACTGCCGGTTATCCGGTCACCTATGGATACCGATGCTTCTGAAACCCGCTGTATGACTGCCCTCATAATTTGAATCACGAATATAAATTCTCTGCAAAAATAATGACCTTATTCAGTAGTTTTGTAAAAAAATAATCATGACACGGCTTAGTGTAAATATTAACAAGATCGCCACTTTACGGAATGCACGTGGGGGAAATCTTCCCGATGTGGTAAAAACTGCAATAGATTGTGAGCGTTTTGGCGCTCAGGGGATCACCGTACATCCCCGGCCTGATGAAAGGCATATCCGTTATCAAGATGTTTATGACCTTCGCAAAGTAGTGACTACGGAATTTAATATCGAAGGATATCCTTCTCCAAAATTCATCGATTTGGTACTTACTGTCAAGCCGGAACAGGTTACCCTTGTCCCGGATTCCCCGGATGTACTGACTTCCAATGCGGGTTGGGATACAGTGAAAAATCAAGCCTTCCTGAAGGAGCTTGTGTCAGCCTTTAAAAACAATGGGATCCGGACTTCTCTGTTTATTGAGTCCAATGAGACGATGATCCAGGCAGCGGCAAAGACTGGCACCGACAGGGTAGAGCTTTATACCGAATCCTATGCACGCTTATATCCCCAAAACCATGAAAATGCAGTATTGCCCTTCCATAAAGCAGCGCTTGCTGCACAGAAGGCCGGTCTGGGGCTGAATGCAGGCCATGACCTTAATCTCGATAATCTCCGCTATTTTCATCAAAATATACCCGGATTACTGGAAGTTTCTATTGGCCATGCATTGATTTGCGATGCTTTGTACTATGGACTGGAAAACACCATCCGGCTTTATTTACGGCAGCTTCTGGAGCCGTAATTTCATCAAATCGGAATAATACCATGATCAGATATAAAAGCATTTTGCTTGCCTTACTCTTTATTCCTGCCGTCGTGACTTTCGGCTCAAAGGAATCCCGGATTGAAAAAAAGGTAAGACGTGTCCACGAACATGTCATTACCATAGATTCGCATACAGATACGCCGTTGCGCCTGTCTTCAAAAGGTTTTGATATCCGCCAGCGTCATGATCCTGTGAAGGATCATTCTAAAATCGATTTTCCCAGGATGAAAGAGGGAGGACTGGATGCCGCTTTCTTTGCTGTTTTTGTTTCTCAGGGGAAGCGAACTCCTGCAGCAAATGAAAAAGCGGAAGACCGTGCCATTGCTTTGTTTGATACAATTCATAAAGTTGTTGCAAGATGCAGCGATATAGCCGGACTGGCAATGACTTCTGCGGATGCCCGCGCCTTGAAAAAGCAGGGTAAAACAGCTGTATTCATCGGAATGGAAAACGGATATCCTATCGGGAAGGATATCGACCTTGTAAATGTTTATCATGAACTGGGAGCTAGATATATCACGCTTTGCCATACAAAGAATAATGACCTCTGCGATTCCTCAACCGATACTACTGAACACAACGGCCTGAGTGAATTCGGGAAGAATGTCGTGCTTTATATGAACCGGTTGGGTATGATGGTAGATGTATCACACATTTCCGACAAATCTTTCTATGATGTTCTTGCCATTACTCATTCGCCGGTCATTGCTTCGCATTCTTGCGCCAGGGCTATCTGCAATAATCCACGGAATATGGATGATAAAATGCTGAAAGCAATTGCCCGTAACGGGGGAGTGATCCAGATGTGTATCCTGAGCGATTATGTAAAGACTCCGGCCCCCAATCCTAAAAGAGATTCGGCTGGAAAGGCATTCCAGAGGAAATATCCTGCATTCGAAAACCTTTCGGAAGAAGAAATGAAGAAATGCAGGGAAGAATGGAATGTAATTGACGAAAAATATCCGGAAAAGCTGGCTACCGTCTCCGATGTTGCCGATCATATTGATCATATCGTGAAAGTAGCCGGTATACGCCATGTCGGGATCGGGACTGATTTTGACGGAGGCGGAGGCGTGGAAGGCTGCTTTGATGTCAGTCAAATGGATAATATTACCCGGGAACTTTTATCGCGCGGATACACTGTTTCCCAGCTCCGGAAGATCTGGGGAGGAAACCTGATGCGGGTCATGGATAAAAATGTCAGGATTGCAAAAAAGCTGAATAAAATCTGTGCTTGCGGAGGAAAGTGATTTACAATTAACGATCTTGTAATTTAGAAGATGGAAGTATCGTTTCAACAAGCTTTAAAGAACCACGATTTGCGGGCAATCCGAAAGGTTCCCAAGTCGGATCTGCATAATCATTCCCTGATGGGAGGACGACTTCAGGACCTGGAGAAATTCGCCGGAAGAAAGATCAACCGGTTCCATTACGGAAAGGAAGGGATTCAAGGGATCAACCGCTGGCTGGTAGAGGAATTCCGGAATGTTATCCGGATGCCGGGCGCTTTTGATAAAGCCCTGGAAGCTGCATTTCTTCAGGCAAAATCGGATGGGGTGACTGTGTTGGAGATGACCATGGATGTGGGAATCGGAAAACTTTTAAATATTTCCTCTCAACAGATTGTTGATTCCCTTAGAAACATTCATCAGAAAATCGCTCCGGAGATTATTTTCCGGCCTGAACTGGGTTTCCCTCGAAATTTGCCGGTCAGGACATTACTGGCGTGGTTTGAACCCTTTCTTGATCTTGATTATTTCTGTGCTATTGATCTTTATGATGATGAATTTTCCCAGCCGGTAAAGAACTTCCGGGAAATATATGCTTATGCAAGGTCCATTGGGATGAAATGTAAGGCTCATGCGGGGGAATTCAACGATGCAGAAGCCGTCAGGGAAACCATTGAGGTATTACAGCCGGATGTGATTCAGCATGGAATCGCAGCAGCTTCTTCCGATGATGTAATGAAAATACTGGCAGAACGGAAGATCCAGCTGAATGTTTGCCCGGCAAGTAATATCGCTTTGAAAAGGGTAAAATCATACAAAACCCATCCCATTCGGATCCTTTTTGATCATGGAGTTAAGGTCACTGTCAATACGGATGATGTATTGCTTTTCAATAAAGGAAATTCTGAACAATACCTTCAGATGTACCGTTCCGGATTATTCAATGAAAAAGAACTGGATATGATTCGTGAGAATGGGTTGTTTTCCTGACCATTCAGGAAAAACGGCGGACAAAGAATACTTTCCCATCGCCCGGTTTATAGAAATCCCGGATTTCGCCTTCGTTTACATAATGGTTTTTCAGATAAAATTTCCGTGTGGGTTTGTATTTTTCCATGGATGAAGTTTCTGCAATCACAAATCTTCCGCCCATTTCCACGATTTTCTTATGGGTTTCCTCAACAATGACGGAACCGATCCCGCTGCCCCGCATATCATTACGGGTGGCGATCCAGAACAAGTCAAATCCTCCCACGCTGCCGGTTGTAGGTCCATAACAGGTATATGCCACGGTTTTCCCATCAACCATTGCAAAAAGAAAATAATAGCCGCTTTTTTCCGAGCCATATTTCAGCGCATCTTCTACCAGCTCAACCGCAATGGGAATCTCAAAATCATAAAAGAAATCTGTCGAAGTCACAATTTCCCGGACATTTTCAACATCTTCCGGCAAAACTTCCGAACGGAAAATTATGTTGTTAATATTCATATGAAAACATTGGATATATGATGTGACAATTAATTCAAGGCATCTTCAATGATCCGCTGAATCACTTCCTGAAATTTCAGACCTGCCTGCTTGGTAGCGGCGACATATCCACTTTCCGGAGCAATGCAAGGGTTCCCATTGATCTCGAGGACATGAGGCTTTTTATTTCGATCGACCCTGAAGTCCACTCTGACATATCCTTTCAGTCCGAAAGATTGCCAGCATTGAAGTGCAATCTTTTTAAGTTCTTCGAGAAGAGGAGCGTCTTCTTTTTTAAAGCGGAATGTACGCGGGGTATGGTTGTATTCAAAGGAATTTTCTGTCCATTTTGCATTATATCCGACGATACGCGGTTTTCCTTCCGGGTAATCCTTGAAGAGTATTTCGGCAGGTGGCATGACCTGTGGCCCTTGCTTTCCTCCTAAGATCGATAGGTTGAATTCACGGC
>JAUZOW010000103.1 GCA_030706225.1 Bacteroidota bacterium
ACTTTACAAACCGGAGGATTGGCTGTCGGAGAGATTTCAACCAGGTCAAGACCCAGGTTCTCCGCTATACTAAGGGCTTCCCGGATATTATATATACCTTGTGTAATATTTTCACCTACCACACGTACGACAGGCGATTTTATTTTATCATTGATCCGGTGAAGTTCTTCCTTCCTGTGATAAGGCCGGCGAAAATCCCTTGAATTGTGGAATCTTTCTGGAAAAGCTATAACTATTACTCCTTTCTGTTAGTTTATAAATTTGTCACAAAATCCGGAAACAAAGGACAATGTGACAGTGAACATCATTACTATTTTTCAAATTTTAAATTCTCAATCTTAAATCAGATCACCCATCTCTTCTTTAACCATCTTGTTGATCTGAGCGGCAAATTCATCCGGTTTCATGGAGCCTTTGTCGCCTTCTAAATGTCTGCGGACGGAAACCGTACCTTCCTGTTCTTCTTTCTCACCGACAACAAGCATATAAGGGATTTTCATCAACTCGGCATCCCGTATCTTCTTACCGGCTTTTTCGTTACGGCTGTCAATCCGGGCGCGAATATCGGAATTATTTAAGAATTCTAAAACTTTTTCCGCATAATTCTGGTACTTTTCGCTGATTGGCAGAATGATAACCTGATCCGGTGTCAGCCAGAGAGGGAATTCGCCTCCGGTATGTTCGATAAGTACGGCCACAAAGCGTTCCATTGATCCGAACGGAGCCCTGTGAATCATAACCGGACGGTGTTTCTGATTGTCGTTTCCTGTATATTCCAGTTCAAAACGTTCAGGAAGATTATAATCAACCTGAATCGTACCCAGTTGCCATTTTCTTCCGATGGCATCTTTGACCATGAAGTCCATCTTAGGACCATAAAAGGCAGCTTCACCCGGTACCAGAATAGTTTCAAGGTTACGTTCCTGGGCAACTTCTATGATCGCTTTTTCAGCCATTTCCCAGTTTTCATCGCTTCCGATGTACTTTTCCTTGTTGTTTTTATCGCGTAATGAAATCTGCGTAATGAATTCTTTGAATTTCATCACTTTGAAGATAAGCATAACAATATCCATAACTCCTTTGAACTCATCTTTCACCTGTTCCGGAGTACAGAAAATGTGTGCATCATCCTGCGTAAATCCCCTGACTCGTGTCAGTCCGTGCAGTTCCCCGCTTTGTTCGTAACGGTAAACCGTACCGAATTCAGCAATACGAACAGGAAGATCCTTGTAGGATCTGGGTTTGGTTTTATATATTTCGCAATGATGCGGGCAATTCATAGGTTTCAAAAAGAATTCTTCCCCAGGGATCGGTGTACTGATCGGCCGGAAAGAATCCTGGCCGTATTTCTGAAAATGTCCGGATGTCTTGTACAGATCAACCATGCCGATATGAGGACAAATCACCTGTTCGTAGCCGGCTTTCTTTTGTACCTTCTTTAAAAAAGCTTCCAGACGTTCCCTGAGCTGAGCGCCACGGGGAAGCCATAAAGGAAGCCCCTGCCCTACTTTTGCAGAAAATGCAAACAATTCAAGATCCTTGCCGATTTTACGGTGATCCCGTTTTTTTGCTTCTTCCAGTAAAGCAAGATATTCAGTTAATTCTTTCTGTTTGGGAAATGTTATGCCATACAAACGGGTAAGCTGTTTTCTCTTTTCATCCCCTCTCCAGTAAGCTCCTGCAATATTTAAAAGCTTTACCGCCTTGATCTGGCTGGTATCTGGTAAATGCGGTCCACGACAGAGATCCGTATATTGTCCGGATTCATAAAAAGTGATCTCTCCGTCCTTCAGGTCCTGTAAAAGCTCCAGCTTATATTCATCACCCTTTTGAGTGAAATAATCGATTGCATCTTTCTTGGAAACTTCCTTCCGGATGAACTGTTGTTTTTCACGGGCAAGCTCCAGCATCTTTTTTTCGATTTTTTCAAAATCGTCGGAAGAGATATTATACTTGCCAAAATCGATATCGTAATAAAAACCGTTTTCGATATGGGGACCGATTCCGAATTTAACACCCGGATAAAGCAATTCCGTCGCTTCCGCCATGAGGTGAGCAGACGAATGCCAGAAAGTGGCTTTGCCGTCTTCATCATCCCATGTAAGCAATTTTATCGAAGCATCCTGATTGATGGAACGGGTTAAATCCCAAATTTCACCATTCACCTTGATTGCAAGCACATTCCGTGCAAGCCCTTCACTGATGCTCCGGGCAATATCCATCCCGTTGACACCTTCTTCATACTGCCTTACCGAATTATCGGGTAGAGTAACTCTGATCATTGTAATATTAATATTTGGGATGCAAATTTAGTTATTTGCGCCGACAATACCAACACCAACCACACGGAATTCTGTTCTCCGGTTATTGGCCCGCCCCTCCGGTGTATCATTGGTATCGATGGGTTTCGTCAACCCATACCCCTGATAAGAAAGACGTCCCGCCGGAATCCCTTGCTGAATAAGGTAATCATACACCGCTTTCGCACGATTCCGGGAGAGTGTAATATTGTATTCCGGAGTTCCTACATTATCTGTATGACCGCTGATCTCTATTTTTATCTTCGGATTTTTCTTCAGCAGGTCCAGCAAACGCTGTAATTCCATTATGGATTCCGGTTTCAGATCGAATTTATCCGTATCAAAGAAAATATTTTTCAGGATTACAGAAACGCCTACCTTGATCGGCTGCAGAGGAATATCTTTGAGGAATGGCCTGGTAATGCTGGCTTCGTCTTTCATTTCAAAATGATCGGAATAGAACAGATAGCCTTCTTTGGAGACATTCAGCATATAATTCCGGTTGGCAGGCAATGTCAATAAGAATTCGCCGCTCAACGGATCCGATGATGAAGTAATCACTGTGGTTCCCGCATCCAGGTCGAGCAGCTCAAAACGCGCTCCAAGCCTCTTTTTAGTATCCTTATCGTAAACAATCCCTTTAAAATAAGTTACCTTTTCGGGACGGGCATCTTTGTACAACTTAAAAGAATAAATATCCTGCTTCCCCTTCCCACCCAGCTTGTCGGAGGAAATATAAGCCATATCTCCGGAAGCATTGACGATGAAATTCAGTTCATCTGCACAGGTATTGATGGGATATCCCAGGTTTTTCGGTGTAGACCAGCTCCCGTCAGGTTTCATTCGTGATACAAACAGGTCGAATTTCCCCATTCCCTGATGCCCTCGGGAAGCAAAATAAAGCGTTTGTCCATCGGGATGGATGAAAGGTGACATCTCTTCCGCCGGAGTATTGATGGAATCGCCCAGGTTGACCGGATTCGCCCAGGAACCATCGGGAAGAAGGATGGATTTCCAGATATCACTGCTTCCCTTTCCTCCTGCCCTCTTGCTGGCAAAATAAAGCGTTCTTCCATCTGAAGAGAAAGAAGGCTGTGAATCCCACGCAGGAGAATTCACGACAGGGCCAATATTTTCCGCGGTAGTCCATTCATTACCGATCTTCTTCGACCAGTACAGGTCGCAACTTCCAAAGCCATCCGGGCGTTCACAGGCAGCAAAGAAAAGATAATTCCCGTCAGGGGAAAGAGTGAGGGCTCCCTCGTTTTCCGGAGTATTGATCGGAGGGCCCAGGCTCACCGCATTATGCCATACAGAATCTGTCCGGTCAGCATAAAAGAAATCTTCCTGGTATGCATTTCCCTGAGCTGGCGACACATTGCTTTTGGGAAGTTTCCGGGTAAAGTACAACCGGTGATCATCAGGCGTTATATAATTCACATATTCATCAACATCCGAATTGATGCTGTCGCCCAGGTTGACAGGCTGAAAAGGCACCGGATTATCCATCTGACGGATCCCGAAATCACAGGATTTGAGTGCTTTCTTTGCCTTATCTGCTTTATTTTCAGGAAGATTCTGGAAGGTCAGAAATTTTTCCATATCCTTTTTGGCTTCCTGGTAACGACAAAGCATCATCTCAATATTTGCCGTGATATAATAAATCTGTGGTGAAAAATCCGGATTTGAACGGATAGCTGCCTTATAAAAATCAACTGCCCCGGGTAAATCCTGCTGATCTGAGCGGATATCACCTTTCAGCAGATATGCTTCTGTAAACAGGGAATCTTCTTTCAATGCACGGTCAAGGCAATTATTTGCCTTTTCATATTGCCTTGCATTATAGAAATTCGCGGCATCGGCAAAGAAACGTTCAGCTTTTTTCGAATGGGTGGATGGCGGCTGGATCTGGGCATCAGCTTGCCGGAAACAACATCCTGCCAGGAGAAGAATTACCATTGCTGATATCCGGATTAACGCCATTTTCCTGGTCTTTTTTAAAATTATCAGGGAATTCCCATGTATTTATGACTCTGAATAGAAATTCTCCACTCCGGATGAGTCAGAATATACTTAACGATCAAAGGGGTTACTTCATTGCGGCGACTCCATTCCGGTTGGAGAAAAAGATAGCAGGATTCCCTGACACCTTGTTTGTTTGACTCCGCCCATTGAAAATCATGCAGGTCGCTAATGATCACTTTCAGTTCATCGGCTTTTGCCAGAAGGTCATCCAGCGGAGGGGCTTCCTTTTTGGGAGAAACACAGATCCAATTCCATGAACCGGTCACCGGGCAACTTCCTGAAGTTTCCAGGTATGTCTGAATTCCATGTTCTTTCAATCCCCGGCAAAGAGGATCCATATTGTACAGAAGAGGTTCTCCACCTGTTATGACGACTGCCCGGGCCGGAAAAATCAGCGTTTTCTGAATAATCTCTTCCACGGGAGTCAGTGGAAAATCCGATACATTCCAGGATTCTTTGACATCACACCAGTTACAGCCCACATCACATCCCCCAATTCGCAGGAAACAAGCCGCTTTGCCCGTGTTGAATCCTTCACCCTGGAGGGTATAAAAGTCTTCCATCAGAGGAAGAACCAGTCCTTCCTTTAACCGTTTTTCATCATCTGAGGTCAATACGAAATCTCCTTTTTATAGGCTTTCAGCGTATTCAGGAGAAGAGAAACCCGTGTCATCGGGCCAATTCCACCCGGAACAGGAGTAATAAAGCTGCATTTTTTAGCTACTTCCTCGAATTTAACATCTCCTTTCAGGCAGAATCCGGATTTTGTATCCAGGGTAGGAACCCTGTGTATTCCAACATCCACCACAACAGCATCCTTTTTGACCATATCACCGGTGACAAATCCCTGCTGACCGATCGCAACGATCAGGATATCCGCCTGGGATGTAATTTCTTTAAGATTCCGGGTATAAGAATGGCAGAGGGTAACGGTAGCATTCCCGAATTTGGATTTCCGGGAAAGAAGGACACTTACCGGAGTTCCGACAATGTTGCTTCTTCCCAGCACAACCACGTGTTTTCCTTCGGTTTCGATCTTGTATCTTTCCAGGAGGGTAATGATCCCATAAGGAGTAGCAGGCAAGTAACAGAGAATGTTTTTCATCATTCTCCCGGTATTGACCGGATGGAATCCGTCCACATCCTTGGAGGGCAATATGCTTTCGATAATTTTTTGTTCGTCGATATGCCTGGGAAGAGGAAGCTGGACTATAAATCCGTCAATTTCCGGGTCATTGTTCAGAAAATCGACAATTTCCAATAATTTGGATTCCGAAATAGTGGAAGGGTATTTATATACCGAAGAGATAAAGCCCACTTCCCGGCAATCCTTTTCTTTGCCCGCGACATAAGTCTGGCTGGCAGGATCCTCTCCGACAAGAACAGCGGCCAGGTGGGGTGCATTGAGCCCCTTGTCCAGCATTTCTTCTTTTACTTCCTGAGCGATCTCCGATTTAATTTGTTCGGAAACCAGTTTCCCGTCAAGCAGTTGCATAAATGATATTTTATTTTGAACGCTTCATATTGCGCATTGCATTAGCCATTCCGCGCCCTTTGTTGGCTGTCATCGTTTTCATCATCCTGCGGGTATCGTCAAACTGTTTTAACAGCCGGTTGACTTCCTGGATGCTGGTTCCGCTACCGTCGGCAATACGTTTGCGGCGGCTGCCGTTCATGACCGATGGGTCTTCCCTTTCCTGAGGAGTCATTGAATATATAATAGCTTCAATGCCTTTAAATGCATTATCATCGATTTCCACATCCTTGAGTGCTTTCCCCATACCCGGCAGCATGCCCATAAGGTCTTTGACATTTCCCATTTTTTTGATCTGCTTGATCTGAGCAAGGAAATCATTAAAATCAAACTGATTCCGGGCGATTTTACGGGTCAGTTTCTTGGCTTCTTCTTCATCAAACTGTTCCTGGGCTTTTTCAACCAGGGAAACGATATCACCCATGCCAAGGATACGGTCGGCCATACGTTCCGGGTAGAAGATGTCGATAGCGTCCATCTTTTCCCCGATCCCTACGAATTTGATAGGCTTGTTGACGACAGCTTTAATGGTCAGGGCTGCTCCACCGCGAGTATCGCCATCCAGCTTGGTCAGCACGACACCTTCATAATCAAGCCGTTCATTAAAGGCTTTGGCTGTATTTACAGCATCCTGGCCGGTCATGGAATCAACTACAAAGAGAGTTTCGTGAGGATTGACAACCTTTTTGATTGAAGCAATTTCATCCATCATCTCATCATCGATAGCCAATCGTCCGGCAGTATCGATGATGACTACATTTTTACCATGTTCCTTAGCAAAAGAGATGGCATGTTTAGCGATTTTGACAGGATCTTTACTGTCGGGTTCGGTATAGACTTCCGTTTCCACCTGCTGGCCAAGGATCTTTAATTGGTCGATAGCAGCCGGACGGTATACGTCGCCTGCAACCAGCAAAGGGATTCTGTTTTTCTTGGATTTCAGGTACAGCGCCAGTTTAGCGGAAAAAGTAGTTTTTCCTGACCCCTGGAGCCCGGCGATCAAAATCACAGCCGGTTCACCTTTCAGGTTCAGGTCGGTTTTTTGCCCACCCATAAGAGAAGCCAGCTCGTCATGAACAATCTTGACCATAAGCTGACCTGGAGAAACCGCGTTCAGAACATTCTCTCCCAGGGCTTTTTCTTTAACCTGATCGGTAAATTGCTTGGCAATCTTGAAACTGACATCGGCATCCAGCAGGGCTTTTCTGACATCTTTCAGGGTTTCCGCGACATTGATCTCGGTAATATGACCCTGGCCTTTAAGCACTTTAAATGCACGGTCCAGCTTATCGGACAATCCTTCAAACATATTCTGTTCAATTTTTCAAGGCTGCAAAGGTACGATTTTTCCATATAGTATTGTGTGAAGTCAGCGACAGGAATATAAAATTTACTAACATTTTATCGCGACAGGTATAGAAATTCAAAAAAAAAATGTAGGTTTGTAGAAAATTCAAAACGAACCTAAACCTGAATGAAATGAAAAGAACATTACTTTCTGTAGTGGCTATTCTGGCTTTAACATTGGGCTTACAGGCTCAGTGGATTGAACAGAATACAGGATTTTCCACTGCATCAAGAGGCATCCAGTTCATCAGCATCGTCAACTCAAATGTTGTATGGGCGACTGCTTACGATGGCACTGGAAGCGGAGCTGTTATCAGTGAATTTACACGTACCGTCAATGGCGGAACACTCTGGACACCCGGTCAGGTATTAACCCCTGGGACATACGGACTTGGCAATATTTCTGCTATCAATGCAGATACTGCATGGGTAAGCCTTTATAACGGCGCCGGAAATCAGGATAATAACTGTGGCGTTTACCGTACTAACGACGGTGGAGTAACCTGGACACATCAGACCGGTTGTTTACAAGGCTCCAGTTCATTTGCTGATAATGTTCACTTCTGGGATGGACATGATGGCATGGCCCATGGCGATGTAAAAGACGGCTATTTCGAAATCTATTGGACTTCCGATGGTGGAACAACCTGGACAAGAGTTCCCAAAACTGACATTAATGGTTCCTCCGTTTCCGGAGAAGGTGGCTGGACAACCGTCATCAATGCAGTTGGCGACAGCATGATTTCCTTTGGAACCAACAAAGGGAATATCTATATTTCCAACGACAGAGGCCATCATTGGTTTGTAAAAGCTACCGGTATTACTCCTGCCAACTCAAATGGCGGAATAAACCAGATTGCATTTACCGATCCTTTAAATGGCATGGTTGCTCAGGGTAATAACCCCGGCAATGCTACCGATACTACTTTCCAGCTTTATAAAACCACTGATGGCGGCCATACATGGACACATGTTACAGGAACCACAGGTTGGATTTTTGGCAATTGCCTTGCCGGTGTTCCCGGTACAGCAAACACATACGTGACCGGCGGAGCTAATGTTGGTAGTAATCAGAACTATTTCATTGGGTCTTCCTATACATTCGACGGAACTCACTTTACCGGATTCCCGGGCACTGTTGGTCAGGGCGTTGCCGGTTATCAGTTCCTTTATACCTCATTCCTGAATGATTCCACCGGTTGGTCAGGACACTTCAATCAAGATGCTACTACCGGCGGTATCTGGAAATTCAACGGTGTTCTTGCAGCTCCTGTAGCCAACTTTGTTGCCAGCGATTCTGCCATCACACTGGGAAGCTCCGTAACCTTCACAAACCTCTCAACCGGCGATCCTTATTCAACAAAATGGACATTCACCGGCGGTTCCCCTGCAACTTATAATGGAACCAATCCTCCGGCCATCACTTATAACACTCCCGGCGATTTTACCGTCTCCCTGAGAGTTACCAGTGATTATGGCGCCGACACACTCACAAAAGTAAATTACATCCATGTCGGTGGTGTTGGAATCAATGAAGTTTCAAATGTTACCCTTACAATTTCCCCGAATCCTGCAAAGGATTATATGAAAGTATCTTCTTCCGTAAATATTCAGGAAGTTCAGATCATGAACCTGGTTGGACAAACAATCATCAACCAGACTGCAAATGGTAACGAAATTACGATCAATACATCAAATCTGAACTCCGGAGTTTATTTACTTCGCGTAAAGATTAACGATAAATTCTACAATAACAAGATCGTGGTTAAATAAACCCTATTGACTTTTAAGAAAAAAACCGTCCCGGATTCGGGGCGGTTTTTTTTTCATGTTTTCTTCAACCCCTCCAGGGTTGTAAAAAACATGGATATACCCTCCGGGCTACCGTTATAGATCCCCTCCAGGGATCAGCGCTTTCGTGTTATTGGACGGTGTGGGCAAAATGGTTGATTCCATAATCGGGTAGGAAGCGGCTCGCGCCGCTGTCCCCCCACACCACCGGGCATACTTAATCGTACCACGGCGGTTTCTATTAGCTTTTACACGTG
>JAUZOW010000104.1 GCA_030706225.1 Bacteroidota bacterium
AACGGAATATCTTCTTTCAGAATACTGTCGGCATAATATATCCGGGTAAAACCTTCTTTTATGTCATTCCGGAAATTCTCCCGGATAATCTCTTTATCAAGATATGAGCTCTTAATTCCGTTCTTTTTCCCGTTACGGTAATTTACTTCCAATATTTTCTTACCGGATTCATTATAAAATTTCCAGATACTGTCGAGCTCCGAATTTTTCCGGTTACCTTCGGATTTAAGTTTTCCGTTCTCATAATATGCTTTCCAGTAACCATCAGGTTTTCCATTTACCATTATCCCTTCACTGGAAATGACACCCGACGGAAAATAAAACTTCCGGAATCCGTTATAATTCGTCGTATCCTGAGCATTCAGCAATGAGCAATAAAATCCTGGAAACAGAACCACGAAAATGAAAAGATATTGTAAGAGCCTCATCGGACTGTTTTTACTTCATTATCGGGAGAGTTCCAGCATTCTGAGAATTGGTTTCTTTGCCTGGTTGATAAGCCGGGTAGAAAGAGTAATCTCAGGTGTTTCATTCTGCAGGCAGTTTAATAATTTTGGTAGTGTATTCAGTTTCATATACGGACAATCATTACAGGAACATGCAGAATCAACCGGAACAATCATAAATTCTTTATCCGGTGAATTTTTCTTCATCTGGTGAAGAATTCCTGTTTCCGTAGCGACAATAAACTTTTTAGCTTTGTCTTTTTTAGTGAATTCAAGAAGTCCGGCTGTTGATCCAACATAATCTGCCATTTCCAGAATAACCGCCTTACATTCCGGATGAGCTATCAGTTTTGCATCCGGATTTTCCGCCTTCATTTTAATGACCTGTTCTACCTGAATAATATCGTGAACTTCGCAGGTTCCGTTCCAGAGAACCATATTTCTGCCCGTAACGGAATTGACGTAATTTCCAAGATTCTTATCCGGTGCAAAGATAATCTTTTGATCTTTTGGAAAAGATTCTACTATTTTTACAGCGTTACTGGATGTGCATATCACATCCGATAACGCTTTGATTCTGGCAGAACAATTTATATATGAAATAACTATATATCCGGGATGCTGTTCTTTGAATTTTTTAAATTTATCATGGGGACATGAATCTGCCAATGAACATCCCGCTTCCAGGTCGGGCAGTAACACTTTTTTTTTCGGATTCAGAATTTTTGCCGTCTCAGCCATAAAATGAACGCCGGCAAATACTATAATGTCGGCTGTTGTTTTATAAGCTTCCTGAGAAAGTGCAAGACTGTCACCGACAAAATCAGCAATATCCTGAATTTCAGGTATCTGATAATAATGAGCTAAAAGGATAGCATTTTTCTCCTTTTTTAACCGTGTAAACTCTTCTATGATTTCGTTATTTGTTTTTGAATCCGTCATCATGCAATTCTTATTATTATTCTTAATATATTCTTTAAAAATCTTTAGTATTAATATATGCTGTTCATATTGTTGATTTTTTTTATCCGGGAGAGTTGACTTTCTTAAATTTTTTTTTTGATAAACAGGATGTAAATACTTATCACTTTCCATCCATCTGTTTATTAAATATTTTTAAAGTTAATAACATGATGTTCATTATCCCTTTTGTGTAAAAAAATCATCCGAATCCTTTCCATTTTGATGTTTAAAAAAAATCACAAAAAGAGGTCAAAAAATGAAACCTTCCTTTTCTTCAAAAGTTTTGAGAAATTTGTAACAAAGTTACGCAGATATGAACATTAGTCTGTGAAAATTTTAATATTTTGAATGATAGTGAAATAATAAACAGTGTATGGTCTTAAAAATTAAGAATCATCATTTTATAACTACCTTTGTTTTTACATTTATTAACAAACTATTGACATGAACACAATAATTGCTATAGGAAGTGATCATGCAGGGTCCCAGCTGAAGGAATATTTATTGAAAGAGTTGAAAATCAAAGGATATAACTTAAAAAATTTCGGTACCGATTCAGAAGAGAGTGTTGATTATCCGGATATTATTCATCCCCTTGCAAGTGCGGTTGACAAAGGTGAAATAAGCAGAGGCATTATTATGTGTGGTACTGGAAACGGGGTATCGATGGTTGCTAACAAATATCCTAACGTCAGAGCTGCTCTTTGTTGGAATGAAGATATTACCCGTCTTGCAAGGCAGCATAATGACGCCAATATATTAGCTCTTCCGGCAAGGTTTATTTCAAAGGAACTGGCTCTGTCTCTCGTTGAGATATTTCTTTCAACACCTTTTGAAGGTGGAAGGCATGAAAGAAGGATACAAAAAATCTCTAAAAAATTATGAAAACAGGATCTTACATCATAAACAGTCCTTTGGAAAAGTTCCTTTCCGATGCAGAAAAGAAATCGTTTGATGAAGAGCACAGAAAACGGTTGAATTATAATATAGGAGTTTATGATCGTAAGTTACAGGAAGGAAAACTCAGATACAGCAACCTGGAACTTGCCCGACGGAGAGCTGCTAATCTGAAGTATAAGGCACTGAGCAAGCTGGACCGGACTCTTGTAGAATTTGAAACAAACTTTGAGAAAAACGGGGGTAAGGTAATCTGGGCTCCTTCAGAAAAAGAAGCACAGAAAGAAATCCTGAACATCATTAAAAAAGCTGATGCAAAGATCATTGTCAAGCAAAAGACCATGTTATCGGAAGAGCTTGAAATCAATGATCTTTTGCAAAAGAACCGTCGTGAAGTTTATGAAACCGACCTGGGAGAATTTATCGTTCAGCTGGCCGGCGAAAAGCCCTATCACATTCTGACTCCTGCAATGCACAAGTCGAAGGAAGATGTTGCAAAACTTTTTCATGAAAAGTACAATCTTTCAATGGATAGTACTCCGGAAGACATTGCTCATTTTGTTCGTGGGGTGTTGCGTGAAAAGTTTGTACGTGCAGATGTAGGCATCACCGGATGTAATTTCTTAATTGCCGATCCCGGAGCAGTTGCATTGACTGAAAATGAAGGTAATGGATTGATGACCCTTTCTTTTCCAAAAATTCATATCGCTGTTGTAGGAATTGAAAAGGTTATTCCCACTCTTGAAGATCTTGATCTTTTCTGGCCGCTGGTTGCGACTCATGGTACAGGTCAGCGCATGACCGCTTACAATAATATCGTTTTTGGTCCTCGTAAGCCGGGAGAAACCGACGGTCCGGATGAAATGTATGTAATTCTTCTGGATAACCGCCGAACGGAAGTTCTTAAAATGAAAGAACAACGCAGAGCGCTTTCCTGTATACGCTGTGGAGCCTGTCTTAACGGATGCCCTGTATATAGAAGCATTGGGGGATATTCCTATGGAGCTGTTTATACAGGACCCATCGGTTCGGTGATTTCCCCGTTTTATCTGGGTTTCAGGGATTATAACCATCTGAGTCATGCATCTTCACTTTGCGGCAAATGCACAGAAGGATGCCCTGTGAAAATTCCTCTTCATGAGCTTTTACTGTATAACCGGAATGAATCGGTAAAAAGAGGTTTTGTCAAATGGCCCTGGAAGATCATAATGAAAGGTTGGAACTTTGTCATGCTTCACCGGTGGACTCTTGACAAAACAGGAGCCGGATTGAAGAACAGCTTTTTCAAAGTATTCTTCAATAAATACTGGGGTAAAAGACGCACTCTCCCGCGGATTGCAGATAAGAGCTTTAAGCAGCTCTGGATGGAAAAGTACAGAAATAACTGACCTCTTTCAGAAACGCTGGATAATGTTTTGAACGGATCCGACATAACCGGATCCGAAAAGGTTTACGTGTATCAGCAACGGATACAGATTTAAAATATCCAGTCTGTCTCTCCAGCCGTATTCCAGAGGATATTCTTCTTCATATGCAGCATAGAAAGCCGGATCAAATCCCCCGAATAAGGTAGTCATGGCGATATCGACTTCCCGATGTCCATAATAAACAGCCGGATCAATAAGGCAAGCTTTTCCTTCTTCCGATACCATGTAATTTCCTCCCCATAGATCACCGTGAAGTAAAGCAGGAGGTTCCGGAGGAATCATGGAAGGTATTTCACGGTAAATACTTTCGAAATATCTCCGGTCTTCCGGAGCAAAATACCCCCCGTCAACAGCTATGGCAAATTGCTTTTCAATTCGTTCTTCAATGAAGAATGAGATCCAATCGCTGTGATGGCGGTTGCTTTGCGGAAGAGATCCCATATAATTATCCTCGGAAAATCCGAAATATTCTGCTGAATGACGATGAAGACGGGCCAGTGAACGGCCGAAATCCTTCATAAAACCAGAAATTCTTCGTTCCTGGTAAATAAATTCAAGAAGAAGGTAAGAGTAATTCTCCGTGCTGTCCACATGAATCACAGCAGGAACCCGGATTTCCTTTGCGGCAGCAAGGGCTTTCAGTCCGGATGCTTCCGATTCGAACATTTTTGGAAAAGCAGTCCGGCTGTTGTACTTGATGCAATAACTTCTGAGATTCGTATCCACTCTCTGGACATTATTGATGCATCCTCCTGAAAGGGAATAAGTTGTAACAATATTTTCCGCTTCCGGACTTTTCAGGCGGAAAAAAGAACCAAGGGAATCTTCAATTTCCTGAGGAATCATTTAGTTCATTGTATGATGTGCAAAATCCCGGCTTTTCTGTAAGATCCTGTCGAAGAAAAAAAGCAATCCGCCTCCTCCGATGACCATCAATCCGATCGTAGTAACCTTGGAATTCACCATAAAATGTGAAAATCCGGTAAAGAGAGACTTAAAGGAAGGAACAAGAGTAGTAGAAAAATATCCGGAAAAAGGCAGATCGGAAGTAAGAAAGAATACAACAACTGCAAAACCGATCAAAACATAGGGCCAGGAGATCTTTAAATAATAGAAAAAAGATTTCTTTACCGGGAATGTTTCCAGTCCCGGCTGAATTCCTGCCATCACCTTATTTACGAAATCATCCGAAGGCTCCTCCATAGGAGTTTTACGGATCAGATCCCGTAAAAATTCATCCTTTAATAAATCATCCTTTTCCATAATTCAAGGCAAAAATACTCAATTTTTAATTCTTTTTTATAAGCTCCTGGATGTCATCATACAATCTTTTACGTATCCGGTGAAGCTTTACTTTGACATTGGACGTTGATAAACCTGTGATCTGGCTGATATCCTCAATGGAATTATCCGCTTTGTAAAACAATGTAATCAGCAGATTATCCTCTTCCGGCAGCCTCTGAAGCGCCTTTTCCATCAACCGGATCTGGTCCTGTTCTTCCAGCACGTCAACTCCTTTTGTCACCTCATCGGTTGAATAATTTGTTATGACCGAATCATCCATCCCGACAAATTCAACTTTCTTTTTCCTTTTTTTCGAAATAGCCGTGTTATATGCAATCCGATAAAGCCATGTCGAAAATTTGGACTTCATTTCAAATGTTTTCAGCGACTGATAAGCTTTAAGAAAGACATCCTGGGCAATCTCTTCAGCGTCCTCCCGGTTGTTAACAATTTTCAGAGCAATGATAAAAACGAAACTCTTATGTTTTGCAACCAGGGTCGCATAAGCAGATACATCTCCAAGCAACACTTTCTCAATGTAATAGCTGTCGTCCTGATATTTCATTTGTTGCTTAGACGTTAATCCATTGATGAAGTTACAGATCCGGAAAAATTTATCAAGGTCCCGAAGGAAATGCTAATATAAGCAAAATCGCGTTGATATTGGAAATAATTGCATATATGGTGTTGATTTTATATGTTTGTAAGTCAAAATATTCCTTGAATTTGTTCTCGTCTATGGTGCTCCGGTGTCGTAATATTGTTTTTGCAATTCTGTTCCTTTTTCAGGTAAAAATTGCCTTCTCACAGAATAGTTGCAATTCTGGGTACGACAGGGTTTCTCCGGTTCTTCAGACTACTTTTTCGCCCAAAGCACCTTTTTCATCTCCAATAACGATCAGCAACTGGGATAATTTTAACCTTGGAAGGGATGATGCGGAAAATACCATTACCGAAAAACCCTCTGTTCCTTCCTGGTATTTTACTGCCTTTAACAATAATAGTCCGCATCAGTCCGAGAATGGTCTGGACTGGCATGAAAACAATGCCATTTTCGATATTTATACGTGGGGAAATCCTTGTGCCGCATATGACAGCCTTGGAAATCTGTTTTATCAAGTTTTATTCGGAACACAGACACAGGTTCTTGGAGCAAAAGTAATCCGTTCGGCAGATAACGGCACGAACTGGTCGCCTTCTGTTCTTTCTGTGACCGGGAATGATAAACCCTGGATTGCTTGTGATCAGACCAGCGGACCTTATGCAAACTATATTTATTCGACTATTTCCAACGGCAACAACGGCGCTTTTGCACGCAGTACGGATCATGGTGCTACTTTTCATACCCTTTTTGAGCCTTTGGCTCAGGATTTACCTGGAATGATGGTCTGTGTAGGCCCTCACGGCAATATTCAGGGAGGAGCCGTCTATATCGTCACCAATTCGGGAGATCCGTTTGCTTCATTGTTCACCTTTTACCGGTCACTGAATGGAGGAACTTCCTTTGACTTGATGTCGACGAAGCAATTTGCAAATTTTGTCGGGACGAATGTTCAGGGAAAAAATTCCGTGGAGGGTATGCGAACCTGGTCATACCCCCTGATATCTGCCGATAACAGCTACGGACCTCACCGCGGACGGTTGTATCTCGTGTATGCATCCAATGACCCTCCCGGCGATGAACATATGCCGGATATCTTTTTCAGGTTTTCTGATGATGAAGGTTACACCTGGTCGGATGCGAAAAAAATTAATGATGATCCTAATACAACTCATAATCACCAGTTCCATCCTTCCTCCTGGTGTGATAAGGAGACCGGAAGACTGTATATTCAATGGATGGATACCCGCGATGTTCCTACTCACGACAGCGCACTGATCTATGCCACTTACTCTGATAATGGTGGCGCTTCCTTTGCCCCTAATAAACCGGTTTCCAATAAAAAAATGAAAATCAACTGTACAACCTGCGGTGGTACCGGTATTCCCCGGTATCAGGGTGATTATAACGGGATTGTTTCCAACCGGAAAGTCGCCATGCTGGGGTGGACAGACTTCCGGAACGGCTCATTTATGAGTACTGCTGCCTATTTTCCTGACTTTGCCCTGAAACTGAATAAAACTCAGGATACTCTTATGTTGCCAAACAGTACTTCCCGTTTAAAGGTAATTATCCCGGATGTAAAGCTATTCTCAGATACAGTGTTGGTAAGCGGTGAGATGCTGGTTCCTCCTCCTTCAGGAGCCATTACTTTCTCTTTCCCGCAAGGAAATATGATGACGGCTTTTCCGGATTCTTTACCGGTTGATGTGGTGCTTGAAGGTAATGTACCGGTCGGGTCATACCAGACTGAAATTTATGCGACCGGAATAAACGGAACTCCCGTCCATAAAAGAGAAGTCGTTCTGAATATCATAACTCCCAATGTGCTTACGGTTCTGGCAACGGCTACTCCGGATATCATTTGCCAGGGAACTTCTTCTCAGCTTCAGGCTGTTGTTTACAGCGGAAAGCCACCCTTTTCCTATTCCTGGACTCCGGTAAACGGGTTAAGCAATCCTGCTGTTTCCAATCCTGTTGCTTCTCCCCTTTCTTCTTTAAGGTATCATGTGCTTGTTACCGATTCCACAGGTAATACATCACGGGATAGCGTTATGATTCAGGTCAGGACTGCATTGCCGGAACCTGGCCCGATCATAGGCCCCAGTGGCGTATGCAAACATGATACGTCAAGCTATGCTATCACCGAAATCCCGGAAGCAATTTCCTATTCATGGACGGTTCCAGGGGATTCATATATTGTTAACGGGCAAAATACCCGTCATATTGAAGTTCACTGGGGAATTTCCGGCGGAAATGTTTCTGTTATTGTCGGAAGTGTATGCGGAAACAGCAACCCTTCGGTACTTCCTGTCACTCTGTTCGACAATCCTTCCGGCACAGGTTTTATTTCAGGTCCTGATACAGTTTGCAAGCAGGAAAACGTTAATTTCAGTGTTATTTCACTTCCGGGTGTCGTTTCTTATAACTGGACAGTTCCGGGTGATGCTTCTATCGTAAGTGGTCAGGGTACAGAAAAGATCGAAGTCAAATGGGGATCTATCCCCGGAGTGGTTTCTGTTTCCGCACAAAATCCCTGCGGAAGCAGCAATCCTGCGACTAAAACGGTGGCTGTCGATTCTTTACCCGGAGGAGCAGGAAATATTGCCGGAAACGATACTGTATGCGTAAATCATGGCAATTATCTGTACAGCATGGATAGTATTCCGGATGTATCATCCTGTCACTGGTCTCTCCCACCGGGAGCTGAAATAACCTCTGTTCCTGACCGTTTCAGTGTAATTCTGAACTTTACTCCGGATGCTTTAACCGGAACCCTTTCCGTTTACGGAGTAAACTCCTGCGGACATGGCAAGGAATCGCAAAAAGAAATCACTGTCATGCCTTGTGCAGGCGTTGATAACCTGCATCTGTCCTCTTTCCGTATTTATCCGAATCCTGCGAACGGGACTATCAACCTGGTCACCAGCAGAGCTCTGTCGGGTCTGACGATTACACTTACCGACATTGGAGGAAAAGTTCTTCTCAGGAAAGATTACGGAAAGATCCTGGCAAACTCAGTGCAAAACATTGTTATTAAAGGATTTTCCAGTGGAATTTATTTTCTCAAAATGGAAAGCCCGGAAGCATTTTCAGTTTTAAAAATTGTTCTTCAATAAAATAGTTTATCCATTTGTAACCTGGAGAGAGGAATTGCGTCAAAGGGACAAAATGATAAATTGTTAACCCCAAAAAATTGATATTATGACAGATATTATTGTTCCCGTATCATTCTTTGCCATGGTCTTAGGAATCGTTTATATTCTTGTACGTAAAAAAGAACGCATGGCCCTGATCGCAAGAGGTGCAAATCCCTCTTTGTTTGAATCCAAAAAGAATGTGCCTTCCTCTCTGAAATGGGGATTGCTGTTTGTCGGCATCGGCATCGGCATTCTTCTGGGTCGTCTCTTTGCCACTGTGACATGTATGGGAGAAGAAGCTTCTTATTTCTCGATGATATGTCTTTTCGGTGGATTAAGCCTTGTAACGTATTATATTATCGCTGCACGGATCGAAAAAAATAATAAGCCGGATCATCCGGACAAACCGGAATAATTCT
>JAUZOW010000105.1 GCA_030706225.1 Bacteroidota bacterium
AATTTCTAATTGACCTAATTGATCTAATTGACCTAATCAAATTTCTAATTTCTAATTTCTAATTTCTAAAATATATAATGTTTGAAGCTTTAACGCGTACTGTTGATTAAAATCAAAAATATCATAAACTTATCAGGGTCTTGGTAAACAAATCTTTTTGAGAAAACATAATTTTTACTTAACTATTTATTAACATTATAAATTTACCGACATACTTTTACAAAGAGTTTAAAGAATACACTATTCTCAGGACGGAGGTCTCTTTCCCACGATTTCGGATACCGGAAACCAAACGAAATTTCTCTTACTTTTACGGCAAAATTACCGATGGTGGCAAAATCCAATAAGTGGTATGTTGTCTGGCGCGGCCGGAACCGTGGAATCTTCAGTACCTGGAACGCTTGTAAAGCAGAAGTAGAAGGATTCGAAAAAGCTTTATACAAAGGATTTCCGACCCGCGAACTGGCGGAAGCAGCTTTTAGGGATGATCCGGGCAAGTATCTTAACAAAGAACTGAACGCTCCAAAAAAAATCGTTTGTTCTAATCCTCTTGTCGGAGTTCCTGATCCCGACAGCATCTGCGTGGATGCTGCCTGCAAAGGGAATCCGGGAATTCTTGAGTATCGCGGTGTGGATACCCGTTCAGGTGCTGAGTTATTTCATGTAGGACCTTTCCCCCAGGGAACCGTCAACATCGGCGAATTTCTGGGTATCGTTCATGCATTGGCTTACCTGAAGAAACGCCACTCCTCCTGGCCAATCTATTCCGATTCACGTACTGCCATTGCCTGGTTAAAAGCCAAGAATATCAAAACCAAGCTGGAAGAAACACCGGAAAATAAAAAACTTTTCGAACTGGTGGAAAGAGCGGTAAAATGGCTTCACGAAAACAGCTGGGACAACCCGGTCAGGAAATGGGAAACCGAATACTGGGGTGAAATTCCGGCAGACTTTGGCAGGAAATGATCAGCGCAGCCGTGCATAAAAAGCATCCGGAATATGATGGATGCTCTCCTTCCCGTTGATCATCAATATCGATACAATATCAAAACGGACTTCATTTTTTAGCCTCTTGCATTGCACATATATATTCGCCACTCTTACCAGGATCCGCTGTTTATCCTTCGTGACAGCCATCTCCGGCTCTCCGGCATAAGAGGAATGCCTTGCTTTGACTTCTACAATGACAATTACATCGCCATCCTTGGCAATAATATCAACCTCATTCTTCCCACATCGCCAGTTGCGGTCAAGAATGTGGTATCCTTTCTCTGTCAGGAAACGGGCAGCAATATCTTCCCCTTCCCGTCCAAAATCGGTAGTCTTCATTTTCTGGTTGTTTTTATTACCTTAATGAACATCCTTGCCGCAGAGCAGGAAGGCATCAAAGTGGTATAATATTTTCAGTCTCGTCGAAATCGACGGGAAATTAACCTAACCTCCTCAACCCCCGTGGATGAGGCTATTAAAAAGTAACTTCGGCTTCACGATCCACGATCAGGCGTATCTTCCTGCCGTGATAAAGGGCAAAGTTAAGGGAACCATGACCGGCCGGAAAATCAAAACAAATGGGGAAACTGTAATCTTTTAAGGTTTCCGAAATGATCTCATTGGCGCTCATACCAAAGGGAATGGTATTGTCCCTCATATCCGTGAACCGTCCGGCAATCAGTCCCTTTAGATGATCCAGCTTACCTGCTCTCTTCAGGCATTGCATCATCCGGTCGATGTGGTAAAGGTATTCATCCACATCCTCGATAAAAAGGATCTTCCCGTTGGTATCGAGTTCCGATTCTGATCCCATCAGGGAATAAAGAATCGATAGGTTTCCTCCGACCAGGATTCCTTCACTTAATCCGGTTCGACCCGGAAAGGTGATAGGGGTACGGTAAAAAATATTTTCTCCAAACAACGCCTTACGTAAAGATTCCGTCGTATCATCCTTTACATCAGGATCTTTGATATTAAAGGGCATGGTCGCATGAAGAGTTTCTATCCCGTAATTTTGATATATATGAGAGTGAAGAACCGTTATATCACTGTATCCGACGATCCATTTCGGATTTTCTTTGAAGCGGGTAAAATCAATCCCGTCAATAATTCTCACGGTTCCATATCCGCCTCTGGCACAAAGGATCGCCCGAATGGAGGGATCATCCAGCATCTGCTGCAAGTCATCCCTCCGCTGATGGTCTGTACCGGCATATTGATGGCATCGGTCAAAAATATGAGTCCCCAGGATCACTTCCAGTCCCCATTTCTGAAATAACCGTATACTGGGATGTATCTCTTCAAAAGATATGCTCCGTGCAGGAGCCACAATTCCGATTTTATCTCCTTTTTCCAGGAAGGGAGGCTGGTTCATATTAAATTTTTCCATTTCAAAATTATAAAAAATTGAAATACTCAATCCTGTTATCGTCTTATCTTCTATCCGGCCCCGGGTTCAAAACGTTGGGAAACAGAGAATATTTGTATCTTTGCTCCTCGTTTTCAATTTCCTATGTTTATGCCTGAATTTAAACGTTTTCTGATCACTTCAGCTCTTCCTTATGCGAACGGGCCCATCCATATTGGCCACCTTGCCGGGGTATATGTTCCGGCTGATATTTATGTCCGCTATCTCCGAATGAACGATAAGGATGTACTCTTTATCGGAGGTTCTGATGAACACGGTGTACCTATCACTATTAAAGCTATGCGGGAAGGCGTTTCTCCTCAGAAGATCGTGGATCGATATCACGAACTGATCAAAAAATCCTTTGAGGAATTCGGGATCTCTTTCGATATTTATTCCCGCACTTCTCATAAAATCCACCATGAAACCGCTTCTGCATTTTTCAGGAAAATGTACGATAACGGACAGTTTATTGAAAAGGTTTCCTCCCAATATTATGATGAAGCAACAGGCCATTTTCTGGCCGACCGGTACATCACGGGTACTTGCCCTCATTGCGGATATGAAAATGCTTATGGCGACCAGTGTGAAAAATGTGGAACTTCACTGAATGCTACCGATCTTATCAATCCGAAATCCGTTTTGAGTGGAAATTCACCGGTTCTGAAAGAGACCCGGCACTGGTTTCTTCCACTGGATCAATATGAAGATTGGTTGCGTAAATGGATTCTTGAAGGCCATAAAGACGACTGGAAATCCAATGTTTATGGTCAATGCAAATCATGGATCGACCAGGGTCTTCAACCCCGTGCTGTTACCCGTGACCTGGACTGGGGCGTAAAAGTTCCTGTTGAAGGTGCTGACGGAAAAGTCCTTTACGTCTGGTTTGATGCTCCGATCGGATATATCTCGGCAACCCGCGAACTTACACCTGACTGGGAAAAATACTGGAAAGACCCGGAAACAAAGCTGGTTCACTTTATCGGCAAAGACAACATCGTCTTTCATTGCATCATCTTCCCCTGTATGCTGAAAGCAGAAGGAACGTATATACTTCCCGATAATGTCCCGGCTAATGAATTCCTCAATCTGGAAAATGAAAAGATTTCCACATCGAGGAACTGGGCTGTATGGCTGAATGAATATCTCGAGGATTTTCCCGGAAAACAGGATGTTCTCAGGTATGTTCTGACTGCTAATGCGCCGGAAACTAAAGACAATGATTTTACCTGGAAAGATTTTCAGGCTAAGAACAATAACGAGCTGGTAGCTATTTTTGGGAATTTCATTAACCGTACCCTGGTGCTTACCCAGAAGTTCTTTGACGGGAAAGTGCCGGCCTGCGGTGATTTTCTTCCGGTCGACCTGGAAACAATGGAAACCATGAAGGGTTTCCCGGAAAAGATTTCAGCTTCTCTTGAGCAATACCGCTTCCGTGAAGCTCTCGGGGAAATGATGAACCTGGCCCGCCTTGGTAACAAATACCTTACCGATTCCGAACCCTGGAAGATATTTAAAGATCAACCAGATAGAGTCGGAACCATATTATACATCTCTCTGATGATCTGTGCCGAACTTTCCATTCTTTCCGCTCCCTTCCTCCCCTTTACCGCTGAAAAGATCCGGAAGATGCTCAATCTGCCCCTGCTGAAATGGAAAGATGCCTCACATCCCGACTGGTTAAAATCCGGAGATGAAATCCATAATTCCGGACTTCTTTTTGAAAAAGTTGAAGATTCGCAGATCGAGGCTCAGATCAATAAACTGATGGAAACTAAAAAGATAAATGAAAAGGCTGCCGCCAAAGGTATTCCTTTGAAACCTGAAATCACCTTTGATGATTTTTCAGGAATGGATATCCGGTCAGGTACTATTCTGGAAGCGGAAAAGCTACCCAAAACAAAAAAGCTCCTGAAGCTGAAAATCGACACAGGAATTGATGTACGTACCGTAGTTTCAGGCATTGCAGAATTTTTTGAACCGGCAGATATCATTGGTAAAAAGGTTTCCGTACTCGTCAATCTTGCTCCCAGAACGCTGAAAGGAATTGAATCCAAAGGAATGATCCTGATGGCTGAAAATGCCGATGGAAAACTGTTCTTTGTTTCCCCGGAAACCGGTGCTGAGAATGGTAGTACGATCAAATAAACAATAAAGATGAAACTCCTCATCATAGAAGACGAAAAAGCTCTTGCCAACTCGATTCGTGAATTCTTTCATCATGAGAATCACATTTGTGAGATGGCTTACACCTATGATGAAGCCCGTGAAAAGGTAAATCTTTATGACTACGATTGTGTTCTGGTTGATATCAACCTTCCGGACGGCAATGGATTGGACATCATTAAAGAGCTAAAAGAAAATAAGGTCGATACAGGAATCATTATTATCTCGGCAAGAAATACTGTCGGAGATAAAATCACCGGACTTGATCTCGGCGCTGATGATTACCTGACAAAACCTTTTCATCTTACAGAGCTCAATGCACGGGTCAAATCGGTTGTCCGGCGCAGATCCTTCGAAGGGCAAAGAGAAATTCTTTTCAACGAGATCCGGATCGTCCCCGACCGGATGGAAGTCTTTATCGATAAAAACCTCATCGACCTTACCCGGAAAGAATACGATATGCTCCTTTATTTTATCTCCAATAAAGACCGTGTTCTAAGCAAGGAATCCATCGCCGAACATCTTTGGGGTGACGAAATCGATATGGCCGATTCTTTTGATTTTCTTTATACACATATTAAGAATCTGCGAAAAAAAATCGTGGAAAACGGTGGCCGGGATTATATCCAGACAATTTACGGTATCGGTTATAAATTCTTATCCAGCGGAAAATGAAACTGCTGACAAAAACCTCTTTATATTACATTCTTTTCTCAATGATCACCTTTATCATCGGAGGGATCATCTTCTATAATACGGTCAAGAATATCATGTACCGCCAGATTGACGAAAATCTGGTAACTGAACAGCTTCTTGTTGAAGAAGCCATCAATATAACAGATACGGTTCCGGATTATACTTCAGTATTCGGTCACATGATCCAGGTACTTCCTTATATCAAAATTTATAATCAGGTAGAACTTATCCATGATACAGCCGTCTATGATTCTTCCGTTAAAGAGATCATAGATTGCCGCCATCTGAAATATATTATGCTTTCGACCAGCAAGCAGGGCTACACAATTAATATTTATAAACCCCTGAAGAATACGAAAAGTATGATCGCTGAGATCATTTTCTCTATTACAATCCTGTTCCTCTCCCTGATGATCATATTGTTTATCGTGAATTATTTTATTTCCCGACGTGCATGGATACCTTTTTACCGGACATTGGGGAAACTCTCGTCCTACAAAGTAACCCAGGATGAGTCGTTAAAATTACCAGACTCAAAAATCCATGAGTTCCATCTGCTTAACGAGACGTTGGAAATGATGTCGCAGCAGATCCACCGGGATTATGTAAGCTTAAAGGAATTCAATGAAAATGCGGCTCATGAACTGCAAACCCCGCTGGCTATTATCAAATCAAAACTGGATCTTCTGATCCAGGATCAGAATCTGACACCTGATCAATATACCAAGATTGAAAGCGCTTATGAAGCATTGAGAAGGATCAGCCGGCTTAACCAGGGATTGCTTCTGATCTCCAGAATCAACAATAACCAGTTTGAAGAAACCGAAGATGTAAATATTGCAGCTCTGCTCAAAAAATTGCTGGATAACTTTTCGGAATTGATTTCCGGGAAAAATATTCATGTTGACGCCATCTTCAACGATGAAGTAATCCTTAAAATGAATCCTACTCTGGCGGAAATCCTTCTCTCTAACCTTCTTTCAAATGCTATCCGCTACAATTTCAATGAAGGATGGATTAAAGTTGAATTGTCATCCCGGTCTCTGGTTATATCCAATACAGGAAATCCTCTGAAAGTCAGCCCCCGTATTCTTTTTGAAAGATTCAGAAAATCAAGTTCTACAGGAGATTCAGTAGGACTTGGACTGGCTATTGTCAATAAAATCGTCCTTTATTACGGTATGAAAATTGAATTTACTTCAACTGACTCCATTCATAACCTGAAAATTACTTTCTGATTTAAACTTTTTTTATTTCTACAGAATAAAAACAGATTTCTGCTTCAATTTTGCAGCAGAAACTTAAAATGTTTAACCATTTAATTGAATAAAGAAATGAAAAAGGTCATTGTGATGTTAGTGTTGGGACTTTTCAGCACAGTCCTGTTTGCACAGACAAAAACGGAAATGAAAGCTGCTGATCTTCAGAAACCGATCAACCAGTATATTACAAAGAATTTTGCTGGATACGCGGTAGAAAAAGCTTACAAAGTTGACAACAAAGGTATTATCAACTTCGAAGTTATTGTAAATAAAAATAATGCTAAAGAAGTTGTTATTTTTGACAAAGACGGCAAATATCTGAAAAAAGAAGCCGTGAAAGTTGAAAAGACAAACGCACAGCCTGCTCAGCCTGTAAAGAAAGAAGAAAAGAAAAAAGGCAAAGAAGCAGTTATGATTGCTCAGAATGTCAAGAAAGATGCTGCTAAACCTGCTGGTACCGAACAAAAACAGGATGCAAAACCCGTTAAAAAAACGGCAAAAAAAGGCGCTAAAAAAGACGCTAAAGAAGTAAAAGAAGGAACAACTCCTGCTGCTACTCCCGCTACTCCTGCTAAAGAAGAAAAGAAAAAAGGTAAAGAACCGGTTATGATTGCACAGAATGTTAAGAAAGATGCTGCAAAGCCGGCTGGTACCGAACAGAAACAGGAAGCAAAACCTGTTAAAAAAGGTGTAAAAAAAGGTGTTAAGAAAGAAACTAAAGAAGTAAAAGAAGGTGCAACTACTGCAACTCCTGCTACTCCCGCTACTCCTGCTAAAGAAGAAAAGAAAGAAGTAAAACAGGGTGCAACTCCTGCTACTCCGGCTACTCCGGTAAAAAAAGGTGCTGCTAAAGGTGCAAAAAAAGGCGTAAAAAAAGCTGAAAACAAAACCGAAGCACAGCCTGAAAAGAAATAAGGGTTGAGGATTGACTGAGAAAAAGGGGCTTTCCCGAAAGGGGGCCTCTTTTTTTTTGTCCTGCTCATTTTTGTACTATCTTTGAAAACGAAAGTATTCATTGAACTCTCTCTCACATTTTCATCTCATGAAAAAATTAAGAATTGCGCTGTACTCGTTTCTTGCTTTTTTCTTTTGCATAAATTTTTCTGATGGACAGGGAACCTCTGCTTCAGAAAACGATGCTTCATTTGTATTTACAGTTACAAGTAAAGCCGGAAAACCCCGCCAGGGAGAAGTCGTTTTTCTAAAAAGCAAATCCTCAGGAAAGATCTTCCGGGGAAGCACAGGTACCGATGGGAAATGTACGATTTCCATCCCTCCATCCGACACTTACACAATTTTTTACAAACATTTTGCCGATACGGTTAAATATAAAATCATTGAAGTCCCCGGCGCCGATCATAAAGTAACATATACCCTGAACCTTAAATTCGATCCTCCAAAGGTCTGGACATTAAAGAATGTCTTTTTTGATACCGGTCTTTCCTCTATACGTAAAGAATCTTTCCCGGCCTTAAATGAGCTCGTGGAAGCTTTGAAATCGAAATCTTCAATGGTCATTGAAATTGCCGGTCATACGGATAATGTCGGCCAGTCAGAAGCCAACCAGAAACTATCTTCCGACCGTGCAAATGCGATCCGCGATTACCTTATCAAACATGGAATCGGTCCTAAAAGAGTCATCGCCAAAGGCTATGGCGAAACGCAGCCCGTTGCATCAAACGATACTCCAGAAGGCCGCCAGCAGAACCGCCGGACAGAGGTCAGAATTATTTCCGAGTAACTTTTTTGTTAAATGATTCAGCATTAAGATTGAAATTCAGGAAAATTTCATAACTGTCAATCAACTCATTGTAAATGCCAGCTGAAAACAAAGCTTATTCAAAGACATTTAATTCAAAATCCGACAAACAAAATAAAAACAGGGCAAAACAACAAAAAAAATCAATCGCCTCTCTCCCTTTGTTTGAAAGGATTAACGTATTCCTTACCGGTTATCTGGATAAGATATTCTGGATTACTTTCGTGCTGACCTTATTATCAGGACTTTTACTTTTTGATATAAGAATTTCCCTTTCCGGTGATGATTCGGCTTATATCATAAGAGCTTACGACTTTATTCATCATTTTACCTACCCTGGATTCCAGGGGCCGCTTTATCCAATCCTGCTGAGTCCTTTTATTGGCATTTTCGGAGTAAAGGTGGTACCGTTAAAACTCATTTCCCTGATTCTCATGCTGGGTTTCAACTGGCTCATTTATAAATCCTTTAAAGACCGTATCCCGGCGCTGTTAATTACCAGTATGCTATTGCTGATGGCGATCAATTCCTTCTTTCTTTACTATGCAAGCCAGACTTACAGCGAAGCTCTCTTTATTTTTCTACAGGCCTTGACATTTCTTGTCTTTTTTAAGTATTTCCTTCATAATGAGGATCACACAACAGCTCTTCAGATTCGTAATTATATATTTCTTACGCTTTGCATTCTGGGCCTCATATTGACAAGAACAATCGGAATTACCGCTTTCATAGCCATCGCCGGATATTTTTTATTGAAAAAACAATGGAAAAATCTGCTCGGCTTTACCGTTTCTTTTGCGGTTCTTCTCACTCTTTTTGAATTCATAAGGTACCTTGTA
>JAUZOW010000106.1 GCA_030706225.1 Bacteroidota bacterium
CAAAGAGTATATTTTGAAAGACAGCATCCGGACGGATATATTAATTACCGCACGGGACCATATCTTGACGAGACCATCGAAACGCAGGGAAAGCTGACGACATCCGCTCCCTGGTTCAACTATGAGAACCTTGAGATTTACAAGATCACAAAAGACAGGAATTTTTTATCAGAGGCATACGATCATGGGAAAAAGTTTTTTCAGTTTTATGTTTCTCAACGGGATTCAAATAAAAACGGTCTTTGCGAATGGGGAGGCGATGGAGAGCTTGAATCCGTAAGAGATGCCCGCGTAGCTGTATGGGATAAAGTTGGAAATCCTTCCGAATTTGAAGGGCCTGATGTGAATTCCATGCTTGTGAAAGAAGCGATGTCACTTTCAGAGATGTCACGGATATTAGGGAATCCCAAAGAGTCAGAACAATGGAAAACGGATGCAATGAAGCGTTCCGCTTTGATAAACAATACGATGTGGGATCCGGCGACAGGATTTTATTACAATATCAACCGAAAAGACCAGACATTTACCTATAAAAATAAAAACGACCTGAAGATCAAGGAAATCATTGGCTTTTTACCCCTCTGGGCAGGCATTGCTGATAAAGATAAGGCAGCTCAACTGGTAAAAACCATGACAAATCCAGATGAATTCTGGAGGCCAAACGGTGTTCCCACTTTATCTGCTTCAGAGAGTTATTACAATCCTATGGGTTATTGGAATGGCCCGGTCTGGATCCAGTGGAATTACCTGCTTTACCAAGGGTTGATGGATTATGGCTACAACAAAGAAGCCAGAGAATTGGCAAACAGGGTAACAAACAACATGATCGGGATGTTAAAAAAGGATCATGTTTTCTGGGAATTTTACAGTCCTGACGAGCTTCGTGCCGGTTGGAACCAGGTTTATATCTGGGCAGGACTTGCCGCCCGGTTTCTGATTCATCCATAATATGGTCAAAGACTGTTAATTTTTCATATTTTTGCCGAAAATCCGGGGATTATGAGGCGTTTATTTTTCGTTTTCTGCTTTTCATTTCTGCCTTTTTATTTTTTCGGTCAATCATTCCAGGTTCTTTCCGATTATCTGAAAATCGATGCATCTGCCAATGATCCTCTATATACAACCTATGCAGCTGCCATGTCACGATCGCGCTTATATGGTGATAAGGCATACAAGATGGATTATTATTCCGATTGCAGGCCGGTCAGCTATTCAAGTGATCAGGGAGGAACCATATATTGTGTATGGAAAGTAGATGGTGTAGTGATCAGCCGGATTGGAGAATACCACCAGAAGCCGGTTGTTCGTTACTCATTTCCTGATATGGCTGTTCTGGAATATGAACCTTTTAACGGAATTCATGTAAAAGAAACATTTTTTGTTTACAGTTCCACTATTACTATGGTGGATATGGAAATCCGGAATACCGATCGTATTCCTCATGAGATTGCGGTTTATCCCGTGCTTGAATGGGAAAAAGATTCGCTGGAGATCATTAATTACCAGTCTGATCCGGGATGCTATATCACACACCGCTATGAAACCCCTTACCGGTTGATCAGCAGTTTGAAAACGGAATACGGCTACCCTACTCATACCCGTGATGTATTTGCTGCATTTCCACAAATTTATTCATACGGAGGATATACAGGAACACCGGCTGATTTCTATAATTCCATTAAAATCGATTTTTATACCGATAAAAGAATTGATTCGCTGAACCTAAAATCATCCGGCTTTGTTGATTACATCGCCTTACATCTCAAGAAGAGGTTGAAACCGGGAGAAACAGTAAATTTCAGATATTTCCGCGGTGTTCAGGATCAGAAAGAAAATGCCGACAATCTGATGAAAGAGATTTCAGGACTTAAGGATCTGTTTTTAAAAACATATTTTGAAGACGATCTTGTTCTTTACGAGAAGATTCCCAAGATCCGGTTTCAGAAAAAAGATGAAAAGCTGGCATACATTGGTGCTTTCAACTTAGTGCGGGGCTGTATGTACCCTGCTTCGGGAAAGGCAAAATACAATTTTTATGCTTTCTCCAGAAATCCAATCTGGGGTTGGGGACATGGACACCAGGTATTGCATGAATCCCTGAGTATGCTGGCATATGCATATATGGATCCCACTTCAGCTGAAGGCAGTCAACGAATATACATGGATCAGCAGGACAGTACCGGTCTGATTGCCTATCGCCATGGGCCAAGAGGTAAGCAGGATTATCCTCATAAAAACATGCCTACCACATCTGCCCCGTTTTATAGCTGGATCAACTGGGAAGTGTACAATGTCAGCAAGGATAAGGATTTTCTGAAAGATGCATATAAATCAGGCTGCCGGTATGTCGACTGGCTTTATAAAAACCGGGATACGGATCATGATGGGACATTCGAATGGGGTCCATACGGGATCATCGAAAACGTGAGAGACTGGTATAATGCTGTTTTTCAGGTTTCAGCCGAAAGATATCTTGATATAGATAAAGAGGATATTTCTGATGAATTGGAATGCCTGGATCTTACCCTGATGGTTGTTAATGAGGAGCATTGTCTTGCCTCGATGGCCAGAGAACTTGGAAAAAATGATGAAGCGGCGATCTGGAGACATAAAGCCGATGATATCGTCAGCCTTGTAAATCAAAGGATGTGGGATGATTCGACAAATTTTTATTATTCTGTAAACAAGAAAGACCATTCTTTTCGTTTTATGACACGGGATCTTCGCCGTCAGGAGATCATAGGGTTTCTTGCATTATGGGCACAGGCAGCGCCACCCGACCGGGCTAAAAAGCTTGTGGATGCATTAACAGATACTACACGGTTCTGGCGTAAATATGGCATCCCTACCCTTTCGGCTGAAGATGTCTGGTACAGTCCTTATGTGGATTATTGTTGTAAATGGAACGGACCTGTGTGGTTATTGTGGAATTACATGGTATATGACGGATTGAACAAATACGGTTACAAAGAGCAGGCACATCAGCTGGCTCAGAAAATGATCATTTGCGTGACAACTCAGCTCAAAAAAAACCATAATTACTGGGAATCCTACAGCCCTGACAATGATGTACTCAATTCTCCTTCTAATTATATATGGGACAGCATTATTGCCAAATTACTGATCGATGAAAATAAAAACAAATGAACCTAATGAAAAAAATTCTTTATCCCATCGTTTTTCTTGGCATTTGCTGTCTTTTCCTTATGACAGGCTGCGAATCAGGCGGTTCAGCAGATCTGGAAAAGATACTGAATCCGGGATATCTTCCTTATCTGAAGCCCAGTAAGCTGATTCTGTTATCGAGTTATGATACAACGGGAGGTAATAATGATTTTATTTCCATTCCAACCGGAAAAACACAGACTCTCTTTAAAGTGGTTGGGCCGGGGATTATCACCAGGGTATGGTTCAGACTAAAATCTGAGGATCCTTATTATTTAAGAAGAATATTGATCAAAATTTACTGGGATAACGAAACCGATCCTTCTGTTGAAGTTCCTTTCGGGGATTTTTTTGGCAACGGGTTTGAATACAAGCAATATACAACGCCTTATCTTTCGATGAGTAGTGGAGGGTACACTTGTTTCTTTCCGATGCCATTTGAAAAATCGGCAAGATTCGATATTGTAAATGAAACAGGACAGCCAATTCCGGAATTCTTTTACCAGGTTGATTACCATAAAATGGAAGGATACCTGAGCCGGGATATCGGATATTTTCATGCGTTCTGGAAAAGAGATATCCGAACAGATTATGATTCAAATTATGTCCTTCTGAATGTGAAAGGTAAAGGGCATATTGTCGGTGTCAATATGAATATCCAGTCATATGATAAAAGTTTCAGTTTCCTTGAAGGCGATGAGAAAGTATATGTTGACGGGGAAAAGAAACCGTCTCTTTATGGAACCGGAACCGAAGATTATTTCTCAAGCGGATGGTATTTTAACAAAGGTGAGTACGCAGGTCCATATAATGGACTGATCCTGAGTGATGATTCCCTGGGAAGGATTGCTGCTTATCGTTTTCATATTTACGATCCAATTTCATTTAAAAGATCCATAAAATTCACCTTTGAACATGGAACCGGCAATAAGGACATTGCCGATTACAGCAGTACTATATACTGGTATCAATCGGAACCTCATCAAAAATTCCCTCCGATTCTGAAAGCCGGACTGAGGATTCCTTTACGTACAGCCAATTCCGGAACTATTATAGAAGCTGAGAAATTGTCCTATATTCCTGCCACTCTGAAGAAGAAGGAGATGGAAATGTCGGCATACGGAGCAGAATGGACCGGGAATAAACAATTGTTGATCGAAACCAGGTTGAATGAGAATTTTTCGATTTACCTTGATAAACTTATTGAATCACGCTATAACATTAATATCTATTATTCAAAAGGACCTGATTACGGAAATGTCGGGATCTATTTTAACAGCACAAAAATTGGTGAAATTCACGGCTTTTCACCCGAAATAATTCCGGCAGGATATATCACGCTACCGGGACTTAACAATTCGGGTACTGCTATGGCTTTAAAATTCGTTGTAGAAGGGAAAGACCCTGGATCTACGGGATATAATATCGGACTGGAAGGTATAAGTCTGACACCCGACCGGCATTATATTCCCGATTGGTACATTGTCGGACCTTTCCCAAATCCAATAAAAAAACAGAATATCCGGTATGGTCTGGATTCTATATTTCCACCGGAAACTGCCAGTTTGGACTTACAAGGAGGTTTTACCGGAGCAAAAGGAAAACTAATTACCTGGAAGTACGTACAAACACCAGAAAACGGTTATGTTGATTTGACAAAGCTTTTCACTCCCAATAAAAATGTCGTATGTTATGCGGTTACTTATATTTATTCCGATAAGGAAATGTTGACTCCTCTTTATGTCGGATCAGATGATGGCATTAAGGTATTTTTCAATAATAAGGAGATCATACGTTATCTTGGGATACGTATTGCTGAACCGGATCAGGAAATGAGGATTGTGAAGGTAAAGCGCGGATGGAATAAACTAATGCTGAAAATTGAAAATAATTGTGGCGGATATGCTTTTTATGCACGTATTCTTGACCGGTTCAAAGATTTTCAATGCAGTGCAAAGCAAAACAGAGATTCTTCTGTAAAGAAATGAGATATATATTAGCCATATTGATTTTTTGTACCCTGGGAGGCTTACAGGTAAAAGCACAACTTTCGACTCCAAAGAGTATTCCAGAATCTTATTGTATGTCCGAAATGGAATACAGGCTCTATAAAATGGTGAACGATTACAGGAAACGGTATGGCCTTTCTGCCATTCCTCTTTCAAAATCTTTATCTTATGTAGCTTCAGTTCACGTGAAAGACCTTTATTTCAATCATCCGGATATCGAACCCTGTAATTCCCATTCCTGGTCAGATAAAGGTACCTGGAAACCCTTCTGTTATCCCCGTGATGAAAATAAAAAAAACAGTGTCTGGGATAAGCCCAAAGAACTAACACCTTACAAATCGAAAGGATACGAGATTGTTTACTGGGAAAATTCAGCCGTCGTCATCGACAGTATTATTTCATTCTGGAAGTCCATCCCCTATTTTAATAGTTTCTTGTTAAGCAACGGAAAATGGAAAGGGAAAAAATGGGAATCCATCGGAATCGGGATTTATGAAAATTATGCCTGTGCCTGGTTTGGTGAAATTCCTGATCCCGAAGGGCATCCTGCTATTTGCGGGCAAATAGAGAGAAAGAAACATCCTCTTGAGAGAACCGATACGGAAACAGATAAGGGATCATTATCCGAGAATTCTCTGCCTGAGGAAGAACAAAAATCCATAAAGCATTCTGATAAAAAAGAAGTTTCCCAAGGAACTCCCGGCAGGTATTATGTTATCGTGAAAAGTCAACTTCCCCTTGTTGAGATGCAGAAGCTTGCCGATGAGTATAAATTAAAAGGATATCCGGATGTGAAGATACTTCAGCGGGATGGCAAGATCCGTTTATCCATCATGGATTATAGCGGAAAAGCAAGTGCCGACAGTGCATTACGACAAGCACGGCAGGTTTTCCCGGATGCCTGGCTTCTTAATCTGCATCCCTGACACAACGGAATCCCACTGTTGAATTCCTGTCGAGTCCTGGAGTCATCAACAAAAGCATTTCCGGATGACAGGCTCTTACGGGGCCGCCCGTTACATACCAGAAACTTTGTTCCGGATGATAATAACTTCCGCCCCGTATGATCGTATAAGAATAACAACCAATATCATAGACATCACCGGTCAATTGCCAGACATTTCCTGTCATATCCATTATCCCAAACGGACTGGAACCTTGTGGAAATTTTTCAACCGGAGTCATGTGATTCAGATTGTAATTGCACCGGGTTGAATCCATTTCCTTTCCCCACGGGTAATTTCTCATGTCAGTTCCCTGTGCGGCATATTGCCACTCCACTTCAGCAGGCAACCGTTTCCCCTGCCACTTTGCATAAGCCTTTGCATCTTCAGTACTGATATAAACCACAGGATAATCTTCTTCTCCCTGAGGAATGATGCCATGATTCCAATGCTTCAGATAATTTACCGTATCGGCTGGAACATACCCTGATTTTGAAATAAAATCCTGCCATTGGCGGTTAGTTACAGGGTAAATATCCATGAAAAATCTTTTCATTTTTAGGGTTAGGGTGTCTTTATGATCCGGAAAAGCAATAAATGGATCCTGTGATTTGGGATCCCGGGATGTATAAAACCTGAAATCGCCCGCAGGTATTTCAGCCATTCCGGCTGTAGGCGACGAAACCGGAACCGTTGTTTCTATCTTGGAAATCAGCACTGATTCTGAATTTTTGACAAAAAGAACCCTTTCATCCAGCAACTCGTTTTGCTGAAATAGCTCGACGACAATTTTTTCAGTCGTAATATCAAAATGATCCGGCCATGCAAACCGGACATTTTGAACTGGATATGTGTATGTTACAGAGTTATAGGAAGGAGCATCGGCTGAAACAAGGATATGATCCCCTTTCCTGGCCGTGATAAATACTGAATCTCCCGAAAACCTGACATCCATCAGGTTTCGGAATACCGCAATACAACCCGGATTTCCTTCTCTTCGGGTTCCGAGAAAAGAACGGCTGAACGGGTCTACTCTTACCGGGATCCCTGTATTATCTTTATCGGATAAAGGCTTAATTTCAACATGGTTCCATAAATCGACCAGGTGCTTTCCCTCCGGGGATTCATCCAGATTAAACAGATTTCCTGAGAATCCTTCAGGTTTCAGGCTATAAATTGTGTATATCGTTTTATCTTCCGATTTCCAGCGATTTACATAGATACTATCTGTCAAGGTCGGAATCAGAGGGAGAAAATCGTAATTATGGAAAACAGAAGTATTGGTACGAAGGATTCTCATCAGCTTTCCCATAAACGAGTATTCCTCGTGGATCCAGGAAGGCCTTCCCGGTCGCATGGTATTGATCTCCACGCCGTACCCGTTAAAGAAAGAGATGGCAAGTTCACGATGTAAGCGGTCGTCAGCCAGTTGCAGTACACGAAAAATAGCAAAATCAGGTTTAATGAACTTATTCAGGTTTAAAGGAGGCGGAAGAACAATGGCGTCATGCACTCTTCCGGAAACAATGCCCGGCATATCCTTTGGAACGGCCATTCCCTCGCTGTACATGATAATTCCCGGCTTGACTTTATCAGCGGTTGCCTGAAGCTCTTTACTTGAAGCTCCTTTTGTATCCAGCACAACTCCATCGGCACCTGTCGCATGGAGAAGATCTTCCATCCCTTTCATCTGGTCTTCTTTACGGGTTCCTTCATCCCATGGGTTATAGGAAATGAAATAATGTTTTCCCTTATTATGAAGAAAATCCGTCTGACCTTTCAATTCTTTCAATCCACCGGGTAAATCGCGATACATATCCCATTGATTTCGCTGATCCAGCCCCAATCGTGGCCAGGTAGGCCAGATGGTGAAGATATCGTACCCTCCTGTAAGGGAATCCATTTCTGAAAAGGAAGAGTAGAATGTATATTTCTTTGATTTTGCATCATAATATTTCTTATCCCAGGCAAACTGAAGAAGCATCAGATAAGAATCCTTCATCCATTGAAGGTCTTTTCTTTCAAACAAAGAATTATCGAAAGAAGGAAGGTCGTACAAATACCGCTGCTGGAACATCATCCGGAGACCTTCATGCCAATCGCCGTTATGGGTGTCAAAAAAGAGGTTATATTCCATCCAACCGCCAGGTTTTAATGTGACTGTCCATCTGTCAGTCTCCGTTTTATCCTTGTCCCTCTCTCCTCTTCGTGCCAAGCCAGTCAAGGACAGAGTATCATTTATCTTCAGATTGGAAAAGCCCAGGTGCCAGGCATTATCCGGTAATACTACACCAACGGGTCCATAACCGGGTCTGAAAAGAAGGGAACGGCAAAGGTAATCCGGCCAATCCTTTGTTCCGCCAGCAGTAATGTAAACTTTATCGGGACCTTCACCCAGAGGAACAAGATTTTCAATCTTGTGAGAACTTTTTGAAATGTTAGTAAAACGAAGAATATAATGCGTTCCCGGCTGAAATTTGTTATCCGGTTTCAAGGATCCCTGAATGCTGTCGGCAAGTGTGAAAAAAATTTCATTCTTTTTAAATTCAGCTTTACTGCAAAAAGAAGAGTAATAATTGCTATCGATCATTACCGAGAAAAATGCTGAATTATAAGGCATTGGAATGATCTTTTTATCTTTGAATTCCATTCCTGAAACAGCAAAGGAATTCGGCTGATCGAACCGTAATTGCTTTAACTGGGCCCAAAGATTATAAGGGCAGAGAATCAACAGATTGACCGCCAATAGAATAAAACTTAAATTTTTCATTTTCCTTTTTTAAAATTTGGAAAAAGGTCCATCTGGTCCATCGCATTTTCATGTTCAAGAAGCCATTTTTTTCTCCACAGGCCTCCTTCATAGCCAACCAGTTTACCGTCGGCTCCAATGACACGATGGCAGGGAATAATAATGGGAATCGGATTCCGGGAATTCGCTCCTCCTACGGCACGGGATGCATCCGGATTACCCACCCTGCATGCCAGTTCCCTGTAGGAA
>JAUZOW010000107.1 GCA_030706225.1 Bacteroidota bacterium
ATGTTCTTCCATCTATGGTGGTTCGGCTCCTTATACTCCTTATTGCAAAAACAAAGAAGGTAAAGGTCCGGCCTGGGCAAATTCATTGTTTGAAGATAATGCTGAATATGGTTTCGGAATGGCAACCGGTGTTAATGACATGCGTAAACGTCTTGCCCGGAAGATGAATGAAGCCATTCAGGAAAACAAGATGCCGGCTTCTTTACTGGATGTTTTTAAGGAATGGCTGGATGGGCTCAATGATGCCGATAAATCGAAAGCCGCTTCGGATAAAATGATCCCGATGCTGGAAAAGGAAAGCAATCCGCTTGCCAAGGATATCCTGGCACTTCGTCAGTATCTTGTGAAAAAGTCGATCTGGATCTTTGGTGGTGACGGTTGGGGATATGATATCGGTTACGGTGGATTGGATCACGTCATTGCTTCCGGCGAAGATGTAAATATTCTGGTTCTGGATACCGAAGTATATTCTAATACCGGTGGCCAGTCCTCCAAATCTACTCCTGCAGGAGCTGTCGCAAAATTTGCTGCTTCCGGAAAGAAAGTCCGTAAGAAAGATCTGGGTGCAATGGCCATGACTTATGGTTATGTGTATGTTGCCCAGGTAGCAATGGGAGCAAACAGCAGTCAGCTTTTCCGTGCTATTAAAGAAGCGGAAGCTTTCCATGGCCCCTCACTGGTAATTGCTTATGCACCTTGTATCAATCACGGGTTACGCGCCGGTATGGGCAAAACCCAGGAAGAAGAACATCGTGCAGTTGAATCCGGTTACTGGCATCTTTTCAGATATAATCCTGATCTGGAAAAAGAAGGGAAAAACCCGTTCATTCTGGATTCCAAGGAACCCGATTGGAGCAAATTCATGGATTTCCTGAATTCAGAAGTACGGTATACTTCATTGAAGAAGCTTTTCCCTGCCGAAGCAGATGTTCTGTTCAAAGCAGCTGAAGAAAATGCTCAGTGGAGATACAATAACTACAAAAGGATGTCGGAAATGAATTTTGGAAAATAATTTCCTGCAGTTTCGTAATAAATCAAAACCGGGAGGCTTGCTCAGGCAGACCCCCCGGTTTTTTTTTCAATAGATTTATCCGGTCAGTTTACGCTGATACCAAAAGGCATGCGGGCCTGAATACCTTTCATATCCTTCACATCCCGGATGATCTGGAAATATTTGTAATCACTGCCCAGTTCTTTTTCAAGAATCGAATATTCCGTATTCCCTGTAATCTGATTAATCAGTTCCAGCCAGGGATCTTTCTGTTCGGGAAGACTGATGGTCCTGAAACTGGTCAGGTTGGCAAGCTTTGCGGCTGCCCCGATGGCATCGTTTAATCCTCCGAATTCATCCACCAGACCTATTTTTTTAGCATCCACAGCATTCCAGACCCGTCCCTGTCCGATACTGTCGACACGGGCTTTCGGAAGCTTTCTGCCGTCAGCCACTTTCGTAATGAAATTGTCATAAAACCTTTCGATCTGTGCCTGAAGGTATTTTTGCTGATAATCGGGGAGAGGCTTGGTAATCGAAACAAAGTCAGAATTTGCATTCGTTCGGGCATCATCAAATGTAATACCCAGTTTTTTATTGAAAAAGTCCTTCATGTTCGGGATAACTCCGAAAACGCCAATGGAACCCGTGATGGTAGTTGGATCTGCATAAATCTTTGTCGCCGCGCAGGAAATATAATATCCTCCGGAGGCTGCCACATCGCCCATTGAGGCAACTACCGGCTTCTTTTTTGCAGCCAGGTCGACTTCCCTCCAGATCACATCTGAAGCAAGGCCGCTTCCGCCCGGTGAGTTAACACGAAGAACGATGGCTTTTACATGATCATCTTCCCTTGCCTTACGGATTGCTTTGCTGATCCTGTCGGATCCGATGGTCCGGTCGTCACCTTCTCCGCTGACAATATCACCCAGGGCATAGATGATGGCGATTTTGTTTTCCTGTTCGATTTTTTTCAGCATGTGTTTTTCAGGAACACAGTTGTATTTTTCAAGAGAAATGTACGGAATTTCCTTATTCCCCTGCAAATGCAACGCTTTCCGGAGGGAATCTTCAACGGCATCCTGGTAAATCATTCCGTCGATAAGATGGCGCTTCAGAGCCAGTGCAGGTTCCTGTGCAGAAAGGCTGTCGGCCATATGATTAAGCTCACTGACCGGGATATTGCGACCGGCAGAGATACCCTCCAGGATCGTTTGCCATGTATGGCCGATCATGGCAGTAACCTGGGTTCTGTTTTCAGGACTCATCTTATCCAGAAACAGCGGTTCGGTAGCTGCTTTGAATTTCCCATGTCGAATCACTGCTACTTTAATGTCCAGCTTGTCCATGAGACCTTTAATATAAGTCATTTCGGCATCCAGCCCTTTGAATTCAAGCATACCTTCCGGATTCATATAGATTTTATCGGCAACGCTGGCAAGGTAATAGGAAGACTGTGTGTATATTTCACTGTATGCATAGATAAATTTTCCGGTTTTTTTAAAATCGGCAAGAGCATCCCGAATCTCTTTAATAGTAGAGATGCCGGTTGAAACATTACGGATATCCAGGAAGATTCCTTTGATTCGTGAATCTTGTTTTGCTTTTTCAATATCTTTCAGAATTTCATTTAATCCCAGCGGCCTTTCCATATTTTTCATTCCTATAAAGAGAGGAATTTTCGGACTGCGATCCATAACCGGCTTGTCAAGCTGGATCCGGAGAATTGAGTTCGGCTTTACCTCGACGCCTTTTGGGATTGCAATGGTTATAATGATCAGGAGAAAGAAGGTACACATGATTCCCATAATGATCATCAGCAGGAATGTCCCCAGCATTGAGGCAAACATAAACTTAAAGAAATCTTTCATGGCTTTTGTTTTTCTGATTCTTAAACAAAGTTAACGATAATAAAAAAGAATTCATTACAAGGTAAATTCAATGATCATTAATTTTGTCTTTTAGAAAAAGAAAGAGATGGATCCGGTTTCATGTATATTATTGCTGGGCAGTAATCGGGGCGACCGGTTAAAGATGCTTGAAAAGGCACGCCAGGCTATCGATTCCGAAGCAGGGCGGATTCATAAAGTTTCGCAGATATATGAGTCGGAACCCTGGGGTTTTATGGATCCGGAGGATTTTCTGAACCAGGCAGTCGAAATTTTAACAGAAAAGGAGCCTCTGGAACTTTTAGATACGATTCAGCATATTGAGGCAAGTCTGGGGAGAGTCAGGACGAGTGAGCATTATGAAGGCAGGACCCTTGACATCGATATTCTTTTCTATGATGAGCTGATCCTGGATTCCCCCCGTTTGACGATTCCTCATCCCCGGATACAGGAGAGGAGGTTTGTTTTGCTTCCCCTGGCAGATCTCGGGGAAGAAAAAATTCATCCGGCTCTGACTCAAACGATCCGGCAATTATTGGTAAATTGTTCTGATAAATCGAGGGTTAATCTTTTTAAAATATCTTAATTTTGCCCGGTTTTGTGTTACGTATCAAATGGAATTTACCTATCGTTTTATCGCTATTGAAGGGAATATTGGTGCAGGAAAAACATCCCTTGCCACCCGGATCGCCCAGGAATACAATGCCCGGCTGATTCTGGAACAGTTTGAAGATAATTCATTCCTGCCGAAATTTTATGAAAATCCCTCCAAATACGCTTTCCCTCTTGAATTATCGTTTTTGGCTTCCCGTTACCAGCAGTTGAAGGATCAGCTTTCTTCGGAAGATCTTTTTCATACTTTTACGATTTCCGATTACTTCATCAGCAAATCGTTGATTTTTGCAGGCAAGACGCTGGAAGGAGATGAACTGGCTCTTTATTCGAAGTTATTCAATATTATTGAATCCTCTCTTCCCAAGCCGGAGTTGCTGGTCTATTTATATCTGGATATAGAACATCTTAAAGAGAATATCTGCAAGAGAGGCAGGCCGTATGAACAGAATATTGATTTTGATTATTTGCAGAAGATCCAGTCGGGATATATCAATTTTCTGCGCCAGCAGCTCAACATGAGGATTTTGCTTATCGACACCAACAATCTTGATTTCGTAAACCGCGATCAGGATTACCGCCAGATGGTGGAATGGCTGAGTGGAAGGTATTCGAAAGGGATCACGAGGATAGCTCCTTAATTACCGGATATCGGACACTGGGAAGTTCGAAATAACTCCAAAAAACAAGTGCATTTAAAACCAAAAAAAAAAGGCCATCCCCAACAGAGGACGGCCTTTTTTATCAGGGTTTATGAGTGATCGTTATTTAACGATATTTTTGAAATCCTGTGTGTTTGCGTAATTGTAGAATTCCTTGTCGTTTCTGGCCTGATCCTTTAATTTAGGATCGCCGGTTACAGCTTTGGTAAGGTTTTCATACATTGCTTTGGTATCTTTAGCGCGGGCACCGCAAACAGCTAACATATAGAATGTTTCGGGAGACTGAGGAGCGCAGCTCAGGGTTGTCTGAGCAGCTGCTGTGTTACCAGCTACGAGCTGAGCAAGACCCAGGTTGTAGGTACATTTTGCGTTGGCAAGCTGAGAATTAGCTTTCTGGTAGTCACCTTTAGTAATAGCGACGGTACCCATGTTGTAATTTTCATTTTCGCCAAGTTGCTGAGCTTTCTTAAACTGGGTTTCTGCTTTCTTCAGATCACCTTGTTTCAGAGCCACAACACCAATGTTGTTTTCAATGAGACCGTTGTTCGGAGCAATAGCTGCTGCTTTCTGAAGTTCGGAAGCGGCTTTGTCGTAATTACCTTTTTCGATATTGGCGCAAGCAGCATTGTTCAGAGCTTTCCAATTGTTCGGATAAACGCGGACTGCATTTTCATAAATGGTCAGCTTAGTGTCATTGTTATTGGTCAGAGTACCTGCATAAAGGATTTCTTCAGCGGTGAGTTTATCAGGGCTGGAAACTGCCAGCTGGCTGATTTCTTCATCACTCTTTGAAGGTTTGTACAGATTAGCTGTCATTTCTGCTCTTCTCAGCGGAGGAAGCATTTTTTCTTCCAGTTCCGGATAGATCACGAGCATATTGCGGATTTCTTCTTCTTTTTTCTTGTTGTCACCTGCTGAATTGATAACATTGAGGATTTTATCTTTATCCTTGATGTTGCTGGCCTGAACGTTTTTCAGGAAGCCGTTCCAATCCGGACCGTGGTGATTGATGACGAAGTTGACATCTTTAGCAGCGTTGGCGATCTTTTCCTTAACTTCTTTTTTGTTTTTATTACCTTTTTCAGCTTCTTTCATCCAGGTCTTGAACTGATCAACCATATAGGTATCGGCTGTCTTGGCACGGTTTTCAGAAAGGTTAGCGTTTAAGGTTTCTTCGCCTTCAGGGGAAGCCCAGCCATCAATGGTGATGTCTTTGATCTTCCAGCCTTGTTTTACGAATTCGTTGTATTGTTTCAGGACATCTTTAGCGGCATCGGTTTTATTGATACCGAATTTAAGGTCAAGGTTATAAACATTGACTTTATAATAGATGACACCGGTTTTAGATTCAATGATATCTTTTACATATCCGTGGTCACCAACCAGCGGTTTCATATCGGCAGCAATACGTTTGTCGGTATAGATGATACCGGGAGCAAGGAGACGGGAAGGCATTTCGATGTTCGGATATTTGGCTTTGATTTCGTCTTTGCTGGCAACGACTTTACCTTTTCCATCATAAGCGATCGGAGCAACAACGAGTTCTGAGTTAGCCATTTCCGGTTTGTAAGGGAATACAGTGGTATAGGTGAAGCTTCCGCCGGTTTTGTACGGGATCATGATGCCGTCACCTGTGACTTTTTCGCCTTTCAGTGTGACCGGTTTCAGAGGAAGAGTACCGCCGTCATATTTTACGACAGGCTGCCAGTACATGGTAGCTCTTTCGCAGAAGAACTTCGGAGGAACGGTTCCTTTAACGGTAACAGTGACAGAATCGCCTTTTTCAGTAAGGACGGAAGGAGTAGTTTCGTATTTGATTCCTTCATAGGTTTTTGCCATCTGTTTGATGTTGCATCCGCAATATGCGAATTTGTATGTAATGCCCAGGTTAAATGAGCTGTACATATCATTCTTGATTTCTTTGGATCCGGCGATGGTCATATCCAGTGCATCAGAATTTGTCCATCTCCAGACAAATTCCGGATTGATCGACCAGTTTTTATTAAGATTGAAATCAAATCCGATACCGGTAATGGCTTTTACATTCAGATCCCATTTGCCGATACCATCGTTGTTTCCTCTTGCCAGGATATCATCGGATACCGTATGATCTTTATTGCCAAGATAAGCATCTGTATTATGATCCAGAGTATTGATCCTTGTTCCTTTGGCATGATCCAGACCACCTCCTAAAATAATGTAGGAAGAGAAGAATCTGTCAGGTTTGGAACCCAGGATCCAGTTAACCCAGTTAACTGTCATCTGAAGGTCTGTTTCCCAAACGGAAACATTGAATTTCTTTGAAATATAATGACCGAAGGGATTGGAAAGAACACCCAGATCACCATAATCATAGACAAATTTCTTGTCTACTTCACCTGTAAGAGGCGTATAAGCCACTTTTAAGCGTAAACCAATGGTACGGCCAAACTGATGTGTAGCCATAACGCCACCACCCAGTGTCCATTTGTCGTTTATCCACAGATTCTTGGATAAGTCGCCGTTGAACTGGTTTAAGCTTGGGAATAACGTGATTGCCCAATAGCAATTTGTTGGAGCAGGGTTCTTTTTAGGTGCTGCTTCCTTTTTGGTTTCCTTTTTGGGTTCATCTTTCTTTTTCTGCTGCTGTTGCTGTGCAACGGACATCAGGGGGATGAGAGCCACTAAAAGGACGATTAAAATCCTCGACATGGTTTGATAAAAACGTTTCATAAAGCCTGATTTTTAGTTATCACTTATTTTCCTGATTAGACAAATATATTGATTTACTATTAGAAAGTAAAGTATAAAAGCCTGTTTTTTCAATTCTATTGTTCTTTTTCTGTCAAAAACACAACTATCACACTGAATTATAGTAAGTTATGGGACAGACTCCCTCAAATCTGCCCGTAAAATTAAAAAATTCTGTGGATAGTATAATATTTTTCTACATTTTTAAGACTTTTACCTTCTACGAAGAAATCAGGGTGAGGTTGCGTTTTTTTTAAAATTTCCCTTTTTTAATTTTGACAAAGAGATCCCAGATGACGATTCCGGCTGCTACGGAAATATTAATCGAATGCTTGGTTCCGTATTGTGGAATCTCCAGACACCCATCAACCAGGGGGAGTACTTCTTCTGATATGCCATTGACCTCATTTCCAAATATCAGGGCGATTTTATTTTCAGGAGGGATAAAAAGATCCAGACGGGTGGAGAAATCGGTTTGTTCAACCGCAAAGATCTTATAGTCATGTTGTTTTAGAAAAGTAATGGATTCAACGGTGCTTTTGAAATAGTTCCATGTTACGGACTCCGTAGCTCCCAGAGCTGTTTTATGGATTTCACGGTTGGGTGGGGTTGCTGTAATCCCGCATAAGTGAATGCTTTCGAGCCGGAAGGCATCAGCAGTCCGGAAGACTGCCCCGATATTGTTCTGGCTCCGGATGTTGTCGAGCACCACCACGATCGGGGTTTTGCTTGAAGTTTTAAATTCCTCGACCGATATCCGTTGAAGTTCCCGCGTAGTAAGTTTTCTCATGAAAAAACTTTTCACGCAAAGTTAACAAAGATGACCGTACCGGTTTATTAAATCCTAAATTTGCAAGGATGAAGACCCGAATGAACCCGGACAAAAACGTGGCAGATACTCCGTTGATGAGGCAGTACACTGCCATTAAGGCGAAGTACCCGGATGCTCTTTTGCTTTTCCGTGTAGGTGATTTTTATGAGACCTTTGGAGAAGATGCTATTAGAACATCCGATATTCTTGGAATCGTGCTGACCCGCCGTGCCAATGGCTCTGCCTCCCATATAGAGCTGGCCGGATTTCCTTATCATGCACTGGATACCTATCTTCCCAAACTGGTACGTGCAGGTTTGCGCGTAGCTATCTGTGATCAGCTGGAAGATCCCAAACTGGCGAAGACCATTGTAAAAAGAGGAGTGACCGAGCTGGTAACTCCCGGCGTTTCCTATAATGACAAGGTTCTTGAACAAAAGGAAAACAACTGGCTTGCCGCATTGCATCTGGATTCCAAAATTTCCGGGATTGCCTTTCTGGATGTATCTACCGGTGAATTTTACGTAGCTCAGGGTTCTCTGGATTATATTGATAAACTGATCCAGGGCTTTAAGCCGTCGGAAGTCATTGTTCAGAAGAACAAGCGGCAGAAGCTGACGGATCTGTTTGGTAATAAGTTTTATATCAATACTTTCGAAGATTGGGTATTTACTTCTGATTTTGCCCATGATATCCTTCTGCGGCATTTTCAGACCTCCTCTTTGAAAGGATTTGGCGTTGATAATATGGAGTGCGGGTTGATTGCAGCCGGTGCCACTCTTCATTATCTTGCTGAAACACAGCACGAACAGGTTTCCCATATTACCAAACTAAGCCGGATTGAGGAGGATAATTATGTTTGGCTTGACCGGTTTACAGCCCGGAATCTTGAACTGATCTCTTCTCCATATGAGAATGCGCCCACATTACTGAGTGTACTGGATATGACGGTTTCTCCGATGGGAGCCCGTCTGTTAAAAAGATGGTTGCTTCTTCCGCTGAAGAACAGGCAGCCGATCGAAGAACGGCTCGATATGGTTACCCGTTTTCTGGAAAATCCTGATCTGGCCGAGAAATTACGTCAGGGGATCCAGCGGATCGGGGACCTTGAACGGTTGATCTCTAAGGTAGCCGTCGGGAGGATCAATCCGCGGGAGATGATTCATCTTCAGCAATCCCTTGAGATTATTGAGACAATCCGGGAGGAATGTCTGAATTCTACCGATCCGGGACTGAAAAAGATTGGTGAACAGTTGAACCCCTGTCCGATAGCACGTGACAGGATTGCGAAGGAAATTAATCCAGATCCTCCGGCGCTGGCTCAGAAAGGTAATATCATTCAAAATGGCGTTTCAGCAGAGTTGGATGAG
>JAUZOW010000108.1 GCA_030706225.1 Bacteroidota bacterium
AGTATCGGGTTTATTTTGACCGAAAACAACTCGAAGTACTACCTTACTGGATACTGGAACTTATCGGAACAAGACCGTGAAAAAGTTGATTTGAAAAACTTTCTGATTTATTTTAAACGGTTTCACATAATTTTAGGACTATCAATTCTTACCATCGGATTGATACTATTCTTTTTTGTATCGAAGAAATCAGTGGGTATATTCATTACCGTGTTTCCAATCATAGGTTATCTTTATTTCTATTTTGGTCAAAGGAGATTCTGGAAAGGATTGGATAAAAAGAAAGATTTGAGATAGACGATCTTCACCTATCTGCTCTTTTCGAAATGGGGTATTGTCAGAATTCACTTCGGGAGATTGGTAATCACGAAAGATGGTTCGACCGGATTGACATCTTCAGTGACCACATCAGGAATCAACGGGGAATACCCGATACTTACTACTCCACGGTCACCGACTTCGCCAGATTGCGGGGCTGATCTACATTGCAGTGACGCATGACGGCGATATGATAGGAAAGCAGTTGTAACGGAACTGTTGCGATCAGGGGAACCAGGAAATCTTCGGTTTCGGGGATTTCGATGCAGTGATCTGCCAGCGCCCTGACCTGTTCATCTCCTTCAGTTACAACAGCGATGATCTTCCCATGACGGGCTTTTACTTCCATGATGTTACTGATGACCTTATCGTAGGTACCGTTTTTAGTGGCAATAACCACTACAGGCATTTGCTCGTCGATTAGGGCGATCGGGCCGTGTTTCATTTCGGCTGCCGGATAACCTTCGGCATGGATATAAGAGATTTCTTTCAGTTTCAGAGCGCCTTCGTAAGCAACCGGTAAATTATATCCTCTTCCCAGATAAATAGAGTTTTTAACATCCTTGTAGATCTCCGCAATTTCCTTGATTTGATCGTCAAGTGTAAGGATCTTTTCTACTTTATCCGGAATTGCCTCGAGTTCCGTAAGGTAACGCTGAAATTTAGAGCGGGGAATAGTCCCTTTACTGCCGGCAATTTTCAATGCCATCATTGTCAGAATAGCTACCTGAGCGGTAAATGCTTTTGTTGAAGCGACGCCGATTTCAGGGCCGGCATGAGTATAAACGCCGGCATGAGTGGCCCGGGCAATGGAAGAGCCTACCACATTACAGATTCCCAGAACCGTGGCTCCTTTTGATTTGGCAAGCTCAATTGCTGCCAGTGTATCGGCAGTTTCTCCCGACTGGGATATGGCAATAATGATATCATCTTCGTAAAGAATCGGGTTCCTGTAACGGAATTCTGATGAATATTCAACTTCCACAGGAATCCTGGCCAGATCTTCGATCAGGTACTCTCCGACAAGTCCGGCATGCCATGAAGTACCGCAGGCAGTGATGATGATCCTTTTCGCATTGAGAAGCTTCTGCTCATATTCCTTTATCCCTCCCAGGTTGATCACTCCCTGGTTTACCAGGAGACGGCCACGCATACTGTCGCGGAGCGACCGGGGCTGTTCATAAATCTCCTTCAGCATGAAATGATCAAAACCACCTTTTTCAATAGCGGTGAGGCTCATCTCCATTTTCTGGACATAAGGGGTTTTCTTCTGGTTCCGGACCGTCCGGATCTGGATAGGTCTATCTCTTTCAATCACTGCGATCTCCTCATCGTTCATGAAGATCACATTATTCGTGTATTCAATAATGGGAGTAGCATCGGAAGCAACAAAATATTCATCTTCTCCGACACCAATCACCATTGGACTCCCTTTTCGGGCAGCAACGATCTTGTCCGGGTTATCTTTGGAAAGCACTACGATAGCATAAGCGCCTATGACATGATTCAGAGCAATCCGGACTGCTTCTTCGAGTTTGACCTTTTCGTGTTTCAGAATGTCATAGATCAGATGAGCCAGTACTTCAGTATCTGTATCACTGACGAATTTGTACCCGCGGTTTTTAAGCTCGCTCCGGAGGGTTGCATAGTTTTCAATAATCCCGTTATGAATGACTGCAAGGCTTTTATCCTGTGAAAAATGAGGATGGGCATTCACTTCATTAGGTTCACCATGAGTAGCCCAACGGGTATGAGCCATCCCAAGTGTTCCTCCGATATCCTCTCCTTTGACATGTTTTTCGAGATCCGATACTTTACCTTTACATTTATATATGTTCAGGTTTTTATTCATAAGACAAATTCCCGCACTGTCATATCCACGGTATTCCAGGCGGTGCAAGCCTTTAATCAAAACCGGGTATGCCTGTCGGGGTCCGACGTAGGCAATAATTCCACACATAATGAATAGATAATTTCTTCCAAAGATATCAGAAAAAATGATAAAAATTGCCGAAAGATATCAATGATTCACAATATTAAGACAATCAGGGAGATAAAGTCTTAATGAAGTTTTGTATAAGTGATTTTCAACTGCAGGCGATCGGAAGAAACCGAAGGCTTGGTCCCGTTAAGGATGATTCTGTTCTTTATCAGAGAGCTTGCAGTAGGATTATTAACCATAAGATACATGTCGTAATTCTTTGCTGTTCCCAAAAGTATTTCCTGGATATGACGGGTCAGATGGAAACGGTAAACTCTTTTTGTTTGGTCATAATCCCCACCAAAGTAAGTACTTCCATCGGTGTAATCGGTTATATATCCGTATCTGCCGAGACTGTCAACCTTGTACATATTCAGGCTGGCAGGTGGTGCAAGAGTGGTATCGGTTTCATAGTTTTTCAGCACCAGTTCGGCATTATTGATAGCAATTGTACCCAGTTTGTTGAGATTCTTTATATAAGGGAACCGAAGCCTGATTCTGACTCCACCCAATCCCTGCAGGTATAAGAGTTTTTTACCGAGGGAAGTATCATGATAAACAACTTCCCGCCGGAAATCCGGAGCGGCATTCAGGTATTTATTATGATCAAAATGATTAAACCGGGCTCCGGATGATGAGATGGAGTAATAAAAGGACAGGGAATCGCCATCGCTCTGGTTATGAAAGTAAATGGCCATACGTGAAGCAGCTGCGTCCATATCAAAAAACAGTAAAGCCCCTTTGCTGTTTCTCTTAACAGTTTCGAAATACAAGCCTTTAAAGAATGGCAGGAACGTTGTATTATCCGTCAAAACGCTTTTCGGTGCATACATCAGCTTATTGGCCAGGTACCGTGACATTTTTGACAGATTGATCCGAAGCTGGGGACCTTGTTTAACAGTTCCTACTTTAACGCTGTCCTTCAGATCAGGTTTGAAAGTTATTTCTCCCAGCAGGGTACTATAGGTTCTCTTGTTCTGGTTTGAATAATAGGCGCTGTCGGCATTCAGATCCTCGCTGAGTTCATAAACCCGGATAGTCTGTAATGAATTGGTATCTCCATAGATGGAAGAATAGCGAAATGAAACGATCAGGGAATCGACGACCGGATTTGTCCCGAAATCGGGAGCATCGGCTGCCATATAGAATTGAGTGTAAAAACTGGCAGTAGTTGTTCCGAATACAGGATCTACCAGGGATCCCAGGCAGCTTGTTGAGGTCTTGTCCGTACGTACCGAATCCTGGAGGACAGAATAAGCCACCACTGTAACCGTATCTACCTGTTTGACTGAGAGCGTATCTGAAGGAGGAAGAATGTCCATTCCTAAAGTATGGGCTTCTTTTTTACATGAATTGAGAGTAAAGGCGATGCCTGCAGAAAAAAGAGCTAAGAATAACAGGCGGATAGCGATTCGGTTCAAAGTCTGCTTTTTTTAGTTAATATTTATCATACTTCCACCGATTCGTGGACAAGCACTTCGTCATAGAAGTCGGAATAGGCGTCAATGTATTTTTCCATTGGCTGATATTCCAGAAAAGGCTTGTCGGATTCATGGATGTACTGATCCAGTTCGGGATTGATTTTCGGCGAACCGATGATCACTGCATCCGAGAAATCGATGGCTGCTTTGATCAGATTAACGTAAGAAGGCGTTTTATAGTGTTTAAGATCTTTAGGGGTGATTCCTTCCATCTTTACCTTATTGGCAAAGTCTTTATTCAGAAGATCCTGGAACTCATCATCATAAACTGAAAAGATCACTTTTGCATCTGTAAATAAAGGATTGTCTTTATAAGCTTTTTTTATGAAAAGAGGAACAAGGCTTGTGATCCATCCGTGGCAATGAACAATATCAGGACCCCAGCCAAGTTTTTTCACAGTTTCCAGGACACCCCTGGAGTAGAAAATAGCACGTTCATCATTATCCTTGAAGAATTTACGATTCTTATCGGTGAAGATGAATTTACGCTGAAAGTAATCTTCATTATCAATAAAATAAATCTGCATACGGGCTTGCTGAATAGAGGCCACTTTGATGATCAGAGGGTGGTCAGTATCGTCGATGATCAGATTCATTCCGGAAAGCCGGATAACCTCATGTAACTGATTTCTTCTTTCGTTGATATTCCCGTAACGGGGCATAAAAGTTCGGATCTCTCTTCCTTTCTCCTGTATCCCTTGCGGGAGGTACCTCCCGATAAGGCCCATAGGACTTTCTTTAAGATAAGGGGTTATTTCTTGTGCTACATAAAGAACTTTTGTTTTTCCCATATTATATATTGATTTTTCTATTTTCCGAAAGCGGCTGCAAAGATACTAAAAATTTTTCAATTAAAATCCAAGCCTTAATTGTAAGATAATGATATTTATTAGTTTAAAATAATTTGGCAAAACTGAAAAAAAAGTTCTTTTTTCCATATCACCTTTTATCCTCCCGGCGGATTAATGAGAAAAGATTATGCATATGAAAAGGAGGTACGACAGCAGAGGGAAAGCACGTCTTTTTTTGAAAATCTTCAGCCGGGAGCTGCATATTTTCAGGTGGTTTCAGACATTTCTTCCTAAAGAAAATTCCTGACCGCAACAGCCGGCGGTGAAAACGGCTATAAAACAGGTTTTCCAATTTGACCATTTATGAAGAAAGTTTTTATTCTGATTATTATTCTCGGATGTTTCAGCGGATGGCTGAAAGCTGCTCCGGCCAATTTGCCTTCGCCAAACCCCGCATTCAACGTCCAGCTTACCATCAACCTTCACTCTAAAAAGTCGGAATGCCAGACTGGTTTTGGATTCTGCAATATTTCCATCGTCATTACCTATGAGCTTGATAAATCCGTTTCCGGCAACCCGCCTGAAGTAAAGGCTGAAGCTATGCTTGGAAAAGGAGGGGAGCTGATCCTTAAATTCAAAGAAACCGATCTGATGAAATATGATCACGGCACTTCCATGACCTATTTCAAAGGAAAGAAAAGCGTACCGGTGGATGCTTCGTATACAGTCAGCGAAGAAGTGAAAAAAGCATTAGGATCCCCTCAACCTTTGGTCATCCGTCCGGGTGAGTATAAGGTAGAATTTGATGGTTCTTCCTATTCGATAATCATTCCGCAATAATCTGACTTGAAAAAAGCCTGAACTGACGCAAAGTTGCAAGGATTGGAAAAACCTTTCCGGCAACTTTGCGGAAGTCGGCTATTGTAAATCAAAAAAGACTTTCCATGAAAAGATTTTTACTTTTTTTACGATTCTCCATTATAATCCTGGCAGCCGCTTCCTGTAAATCTGTCCTGATGAAAATGGAACATGTCAAAGCTCCTGCACTGGAATCAAAATCTTCAGTCCTGGCCTTTTTAAAAAGATACCAGCTTGATAAAAAATCCATTTATACCTGTCGTGATTCTGCTTCCTGTGTTCAGCTTTACCTGAAATTTAAAAATATTCCCGAAGCTGCTTTCTTCAATTCCAGAGGTGAAATGCTTATCTATTCGGATTCTTCCTGTCCCGGGAAGGCAGCAAATTTTGCTTCGCAGTTTGTTCCCGGAGAATCATACAGGGTGAATCACGGATTCTGCCTGAAAGACCTCGGGGAAAAGATGGCCCCTCTGGGGAAAGATACATGGCAGCCTGCTGCAAAGTACGACCTGACTGTAGTAATCTTCTGGGCTGTTTACTGCGGGAAAATCAACCGGAATGGATTTGAAATCATGGATGTACTGAATAACAAGCCCGGGATCAAAGTACAGGTCCTTTTGCTTAATATGGATTTTCTGAAGGAATGGGGAATGCGCAAAAAATTACCGGTCTCCATGGATGTATAGCTGAAACGGGAAAAACGAAAAGATGAATGTTTTTCCTTATCCCATTGCTTTTTATCACTTTGCCGACGGGTTACAACCTTGAACTTTCAACCGGCTCCCTTCCTCTGCAAGCAGATTCGACCGATAGCATCGCGAAAACAAACCTGCGTTCAGTTCTTCATGATTTCAGTTATAAGCTTGCCTTTTCAGGACGCCTTGTCAGTAACTGGAAACATGACAATTATCCCAATCAGATCATCCTGTTGCAGGATCTCCGTTATCAGATCCGGCCGGGCAGGGAACGGAAAGCAATGTGGCTGTTCCGGCTTGATCACCAGGCTGGTATTCAGTACATTTTCGACAGTATAACTCAGATCCATACAGATGAAAATACACTTAACACTACACTGGATTTTCAGGTACTAAAACCCTGGAACATTAGCTTTTTCTCGCTTTTTTCAACCCCTCTCTTCAACTCTTTATTCTTGACGCCTCTCCGGTGGACCTTCTCTGCCGGATTGAGCGTGAAGCGGGAGAAATTCGGAGTCGTGAATATCGGTTTGACCGGAGGAAGGCTGACCTATGTCCGGAACAGAAAGATATATGAAAAATTGGGTATCCCGGTTTTTTACGGAGTACCTGAGGATAAAAAAACACTTCTGGAATACGGTTTGTCACTGCAAATACTTATCGACCGGAACCTGTGGGATAAGATTCGCTGGAATGGTGATTTTCTGTTTTTTAAAAGCCGCCAAAAACCGGTGGATTTGTCTGTAAAGAATTCCTTTTCTCTCCAGGTGAGCCGATACATCAGGACCGGCATCCAGACCCGTCTTTTTTATGAAAAAATGGTCAGTCCAAAGCTGCAAATGGAGAATCTTATCTCGGCCGGTTTTTCATTTGACCTGTAATTTCTTCCCGTTTTTTTCTTTGCGCTTTTCATAAAACAATAAATTTGCACTGCCGGAAGAGGCATCCTGATGAAGATGAATGAATAACCCCTGCCCCTTACCTGGTTTTAGCGCTATGAATGACAAAAAAATCCAAAAACATCCGATCATTGAAATTCATGATACGGAAAAAGTAACCTTCCGGTATGAAGGAAAAGAAGTCACCGGAGAAAAAGGTTTTACTATTGCTGCCGCTTTACATCAGGCGGGATATCCTATTCACAGTCACAGTTTGAAACACCGCGAAAGAAGCCTTGAATGTGGCATCGGGAAGTGTGGCGCCTGCGAAATGCTTGTAGATGGAGTCATCCGGAGGATATGTATTACCAAAGTGGATGGTGTTAAAGAAGTAAAGGAAATTCCGTTAAACTATCCTCCATACCTTACTCCTTATAAGAAGGAATCACCTGCAAATGTTTATAAGACTACAGTAGCAATTATCGGAGCTGGCCCTGCAGGTCTTGCTGCACGGGAAGAACTGAACAATCATAAGATTTCCAATATTGTTATCGATAATAACGAAAAGATTGGCGGGCAATTCAACATGCAGACCCATCAGTTTTTCTTCTTTGAAAAGGAAAAGAAATTCGGTGGTATGCGTGGATTTGAAATCGCTAAAAAACTTGCCGGTGATAATCACGAAGGTATCTTTCTGAATTCAACTGTCTGGGATATTTTTGAAGGGGGCAGGATTGCCGTCAAGAACATTAGTACGGAAGAGATTTTTTACGTTGACGCCGAGTATCTGGTCATTTCCACGGGAGCTGTACCTTTCATGCCGGCTTTCGAAAACGATGATGTACCGGGTGTTTATACGGCTGCTGTTGTTCAGAAGATGATGAACATTGAGCTTACGCTTCTGGGCAAGAATGTTCTGACAGTCGGAGCTGGAAACATTGGTTACCTGACTTCTTATCAGCTGATGCAGGCAGGCGCAAATGTTAAAGCGATCATTGAAGCCCAGCCTTTCGAAGGCGGATTTCCGGTACAGGCAAACCGCGTCCGTCGTCTCGGAATTCCTGTCATGACTTCTCATACACTGATCAAGGCTATTCCCAATGAGAAACATGATGGTATTACAGGAGCCGTGATCGCGGAATGCAAAGACTTTAAACCTATCCCTGGTACTGAAAAGCTGATGGAAGGTATTGATGTGATCAACATCTGTACCGGACTGAATTCCGACGATCAGCTATTGGTTAAAGGAAATGAAGTATTTGGCCGGAAATGCTTCGGCGCCGGCGATGCCATTCGCATTGGTGAAGGTACCAGCGCTGTATTACGCGGGAAACAGGTTGCATTTGATATTCTTTCGGAAATGGGAGAACGTTTTGATTACGATGAATTCCTGGAAGTCTCTAAGGAATACGTCGATTCCCAACAACATCCTGTCCGGATTATTGAAAAGCCTGCTGTCCCTTCCTCAGAACGCATGCAGGAAAAAGGCTTTGTATTGATTGATTGCCTTTACGGTTTTGCTTGTAATCCTTGCGCTTTTGCTTGTCCACAGGGAGCTATAACAAAAACATCTACCAGCACAGTTCCTGTAATCGATTTTTCGAAATGTATCGGTTGTATGGATTGCGTTCATCAGTGCCCTGGACTTGCTATTTTCGGATACAATCTGAAAAAAGACTGGCTGTTCCTTCCCATTGAATATAGTGTTGAAGAAAAATCGGAATGCTATTTGGTAGATAATAACGGTGAAAAACTTGGTGAAGGGGTGGTTGAAAAAGTCCTTGTCAAACCAAATAAAACCAATATTGCCCGGGTGCGGTCAATAGATGTTCATGGAGAAGATCTTATCCGCGTCAGGGGATTCATTGTCAAGAATAAATATCCGGAACCGGTTCAGTTGAAGCCGGATAAAGATGACTCAAAGGTTCCGACATATATTTGCCATTGTGATGATGTGACATTGGAAGATGTCATG
>JAUZOW010000109.1 GCA_030706225.1 Bacteroidota bacterium
GGATGGTCAATTCGGAAGGCGATGGACTTCCCGGACTGATCATCGACTGGTACAACGGCGTAGCCGTAATCCAGTCTCAAAGTCCCGGAATGCTGAAGCTGAACGAGCTTTTTTCAGATATTCTCCGGGAAATATTCGGGGAAAAACTTATCGCTGTTTATGATAAGGAGACCGGGGAATTTCTTTACGGAAATTCAGAACCGGCTTTGATCAAGGAATCCGGTCATTTATTCCGGGTGGATTTCGTCAGGGGACAAAAAACAGGCTTTTTCCTCGATCAACGCAGAAATCGCAGACTGGCTGGGGAATATGCCCAAAACCGCAATGTACTGAATCTTTTTTGTTATTCCGGTGCCTTTTCTGTGTATGCTCTGAAAGGAGGAGCAACATCGGTATATTCAGTCGACAGTTCCAGGCAGGCAATAGGCTGGACCAAAGAGAACATTATACTGAACGGGATCGAGCCATCCCGCCATCATTCTGATGTCGCCGATGTCAAGCAGTTTCTTCCAGGCTTAAAAGAGAAGTATGATATGATCATCCTGGATCCGCCTGGCTTTGCGAAAACTCATACAGTTACGCACAACGCCCTTCAGGCATATATCCGCATCAATGCCGAGGCCATGAAGCATCTGAATCCGGGAGGCATACTGTTCACTTTCTCCTGTTCCCAGCCAATATCTTCCGAGATGTTCCGATCAGCAATCATGTCCGCCGCCCTGGAATCCGGCATAGATTTGAAAGTTCTTCATCGGCTTTCCCAGGGGCCGGATCATCCGGTCAACCTCTATCATCCCGAAGGAGAGTATCTGAAAGGACTTGTGGTGATAAAAATTTAAGGAAATTTTCTGTTCCAGAGCTTTCTGCCTGCCACTTTAACATTTGATAAGGTATTGGGATTAAATCCCCGTTGCTTGCGATGGAAAAAGAAATATTTTGCCTGTTCTCTACAATCAGATTTTCATTAACTGGCTAAACCTGAATTAAGACGATTGAAAATCTATATTAAAAATATGGTTTGCATCCGGTGCAAAATGGTAGTGAAATCCGAACTGGAAAAACTTGGGTTACATTACGTGACTGTTGAATTGGGAGAAGCTGAAATCATGGAGAACATTTCAGCAGATCAATTGGACCATCTTAGCATTGGCTTGAAAAAGTCCGGACTGGAATTAATGGATAATAAAAAAAGCATTCTGGTTGAGAAAATAAAAATGGTTATCATCGAACTGGTCCATTACAACGATGAGCAAATTAAAATAAATCTTTCTGATTATCTGAGTGAAAAACTAAATTACGATTACACATACCTGGCAAACCTTTTTTCTGAGGTTAAAGGAACCACCATCGAAAAATTTTTTCTTACCCATAAAATTGAAAAGGTCAAAGAGCTTCTCGTCTATGATGAACTCAATCTTACCGAAATTGCATACAAAATGCATTACAGCAGCGTTGCCCATTTATCGAATCAATTTAAAAAAATGACCGGGCTTACCCCATCTCACTTTAAAAATCTTAAGAAAAAGAGGCGCAGCACTTTGGAAAATGTGTGAATGATGTAACTTTTTCTCAAAGTTATGTAATGCTTACCGGAAATTTTGATCGCACCTTTGTTGTGTCTTTAATGTTTTCATTTAATCCTTTTGTCCATATTATAGTAAGGAGGAGGGGTGATTTTTGTTAATGGGTTATCCGATTTTCTGGAGGCAGGTCAAACAATTCATTATTCCGGGTCCTGTATCAATTTTAAAAGACAATGACCGTTTCAAATGATTTTGGCCTCATAAAATGCGGATGAAAAAATATTGAAAAGAATATTTTAGCACTGAAAGAACTGAGACAGATAAACAAATTATGATAAATATAAAAAAAGAAGGTATATTACTAAAGAAAACCCATTTTGAATTTGAAAATGAAGGAGTTTTGAATCCTGCAGTAATGCGTGACGGTGATAGTGTTAATATTTATTACCGGGCTGTGCGAAAAGGGAATTTTTCAAGTATTGGCTATTGCAGACTGGATGGTCCATTGACAATTTCTGAACGATGGGATAAGCCCTTCATGATTCCTGAATTCGAATATGAGTCGCATGGTGTCGAAGATGCTCGTTTAGTAAAGATTGATGACCTGTTTTATATGACATATACCGCATATGATGGGACAAATGCCCGGGGAGCATTAGCTACTTCAAGAGATTTAAATCATTTTGAAAAACAAGGGATCATTGTTCCAGATATCTCATATGCAGAATTTGTATTTCTTGCTGAATCTGCAGGGAAGGTCAATAAAAACTATTACCGGAATCATAAATTTTATTATCAGGAGGCAGATCCTGAAAAAAAAATAATGTTATGGGACAAAAATGTAATTTTTTTCCCCCGGAAAATTAATGGCAAACTGGTATTTCTTCACCGGATCAGACCTGGTATTCAAATAGTTTCTGTAAATAATTTAAATGAGCTGACCAACGCATTTTGGGAAAATTATTTCCTTAACCTTGAAAAAAATATTGTTCTCGATCCTGTATATGCATTTGAATCAAGTTATGTGGGGAGCGGCTGCCCGCCGATTGAAACAGAATACGGATGGCTTCTGATATATCATGGAGTGGAAGAAACACACCATGGGATTGTTTATTCCGCCTGTGCTGCTTTATTGGATCTGAATGATCCTTCGAAAGAACTGGCACGGCTTCCCTATGTTCTGTTTTCACCGGAATATAATTGGGAATTGAACGGTGAGGTGGATAACGTGGTCTTTCCTACAGGTACGGCATTATTCGGAAATACTTTATTTATCTATTATGGAGCAGCAGATACATATATTGCCTGTGCTTCAGTGAAATTGCCAGAGTTGGTGGCTGAATTGTTAAAATATTCTGTGAAAAATGAAAAATGACGTGGCTGAAATCTTGTTTATTACTTCCTATCCGCCAAGGGTATGTGGCATAGCAACCTATTCCCAGGATTTAATAAAAGCGCTTAATAATAAATTCAGCAATTCGTTATCGATAAAAGTCTGTGCATTGGAATCAGGAGATGAAACTTTCTCTTATCCAGGTGAGGTAAAATACATTTTAAAAACATCGTTAGCTACTGAATATGAAAAGCTGGTCTCAATTATTAATAACGACAATGACATTCAAATTGTTCTGATCCAGCATGAATTTGGATTTTTTAAATTGCAGGAACAGGCATTTCTGAATTTTTTACATGAACTTTCAAAGCCGGTCATTATTGTTTTTCATACTGTATTACCTCATCCGGATGAACATTTAATATCAAAAATTCAGCGCATTGCAGCTGTTTGCAAGTCAATTATCGTTATGACCCATAATTCTGCAGGGATTCTGACGACTGATTATGGTTTGCCAAGACAAAAAATATCAGTAATTGCTCATGGCACTCATTTGGTGCTCCATTTAAGTAAAGAGTTTTTGAAAAAAAAATATGGATTACAGGACCGGAAAGTCCTGACTACCTTCGGCTTGCTAAGTTCGGGAAAGAGTATTGAGACTACATTGGAAGCATTGCCCTCTATTATTAAGCAAAGCCCTGAAGTTGTCTTTCTGATCATAGGTAAAACGCATCCGGAAGTAATTAAATCGGAAGGAGAACAGTACCGGGAAAGCCTGAAGCAAAAAGTTGAACAATACGGTCTTCAAAATCATGTAATATTTATTAATGAGTACCTGGCATTGCCGGAATTGCTCGAATATTTGCAGTTAACCGATATTTACCTGTTTACTACCAACGATCCAAACCAGGCTGTAAGCGGCACTTTCGTTTATGCTATGAGTTGCGCCTGCCCTATCATTTCTACTCCTATTCCTCATGCAAGAGAAGTATTGACTGAGGATACAGGGATTATCTTTGATTTCCGCAATTCAAAACAATTAGCCGAAGGCGTTATCCGGTTTCTCAACGATGAACCCTTACGAAATAGCATCAGCTCAAATACTTTGCAGAAAATTGTTTCTACGGTATGGGAAAATTCTGCCGTTGCACACGCTATGTTGTTTGAAAAAATTGCCGGCGGTAATGTCACTTTACTATATAATCTCCCTGCTGTCAACCTGAACAATATAAAGTCAATGACAACAAGTACCGGGATCATTCAATTTTCAAAAATCAATCAACCGGATATCAGTTCCGGATATACCCTGGATGATAATGCCAGGGCCTTGATTGCCATGTGCATGTATTTTAAATTGACTGGGGAAAAAGAAAGTTTGCACGACATACAAAAATATCTCAGGTTTATAAAATATTGTCTGCAACCTGCCGGCGACTTTTTAAATTATGTAGATAAAGATAAAAAATTTACAAGTCAAAACCAGACTGTCAATCTGGATGATGCCAATGGAAGGACCATTTGGGCTTTAGGATATGTTCTATCCTTAAATGACTTGTTACCCGTGGAGATCATTACAGAGGCCGGAAAAATCATTGAAAAATCACTCCTTCATATCGGCAAAATGCATTCTACACGAGCTATGGCCTTTGTCATAAAAGGGTTGTATTATTACCATAGCGCCAAAAAATCTCCTCAACATCTTACCCTTTTAAAAACATTTGCCCATCGTTTGGTTCAGATGTACAAGCATGAAGCAAACGAAAAATGGGAGTGGTTTGAGAGCTATCTTACATATGCCAACAGTATATTGCCTGAGTCCATGCTATATGCCTGGCTGATGACCGGAGAAACAATTTATAAGGATATTGCCAGATCATCGTTTAATTTTCTATTGTCACAGACTTTTAATGAAAACGGGATTGAAGTGATTTCAAACAGAAAATGGCTGCTGAAAGGACAGAAAGCAGGGCATTTTGGCGAACAACCCATCGATGTCGCCTGTACCGTTATGACATTAAGTCAATTTTATGATGTCTTTCAGGATGAAGACTACCGCCTCAGGATGGAAATTGCATTTAATTGGTTTTTAGGGAATAATCGCTTACATCAGATTGTTTATAACCCATGTACCGGGGGCTGTTACGACGGGTTGGAAGAGACTCATGTAAATCTCAACCAGGGCGCAGAATCAACGGTAAGCTATCTGATGGCAAGATTGACGATGGAACAATACCAATAGACAGGTATTCACCGGAAAAACAGAGAAATTATGATCACCTCTCAGTCTTTTTGGAGCATTTCTGTTAATGAATTGTTTAACAAGCTTCAGACGAGTGTATCCGGTCTTACAAACGAGGAAGCTAAAAAAAGGTTTGCCAGTTACGGTGCAAATCATCTGAAACCCAAAAGAAAAGCGAATAAATTTCAACTCCTGATCGCCCAGTTTAAAAGTCCGATTATTCTCATTCTTATACTTGCAACGGGGCTGTCTTTGTTTTTACATAATTTGGTCGATGCTTCCATTATATTAACCATAGTAGTTATTAGCGGGCTTCTTGGCTTTTGGCAGGAGTACAGTGCATCCCATGCAATTGAGAAATTGCTTGCCATTGTACAAATCAAAGCAGCAGTATTACGTGATGGGCAACAACGGGAAATTCCTATTGAAGAGATTATACCGGGTGATATTGTAATTCTGAATGCCGGTGATATCGTTCCGGGAGACTGCCTGCTTCTTGAATCAAAAGATTTGTTTGTTGATGAAGCCATGCTTACCGGCGAAACCTTTCCGGTTGAAAAATCCGTTTCGGTAATTCCTTCCGATACCCCTCTGGCGCAAAGGACAAACGCAGTTTGGATGGGCACCCATATTGTGAGCGGCAATGCCAAGACATTGGTTGCTCTAACCGGCAAGAGTACTGAGTTTGGGAAAGTTTCCGAACATCTCAAAATCAGACCGCTGGAAACGGAATTTGAACGGGGTATCAGACGATTCGGGTATTTTCTTGGAGAAGTCACGCTGGTATTGGTCATCATCATATTTGCCATTAACGTTTTTTTGCACCGGCCGGTATTAGAATCTTTTCTTTTTTCACTCGCGCTTGCCGTGGGACTGACACCCCAGCTATTACCTGCCATCATCAGCATCAACCTTGCGCATGGAGCCAAAAACATGGCTCAAAAGAAAGTGATTGTAAAACGGCTTGCTTCCATTGAAAACTTCGGAAGCATGAATGTTATATGCTCTGATAAAACAGGGACTCTTACCGAAGGAACAGTACAGGTTGAATCCGCACTGGATGTAAATGGGAATGCAAGCGAAAAAGTATTTCTGTACGCTTATCTCAATGCTTTTTATGAAACCGGTTTTACAAACCCTATCGATGAAGCCATCCTTAAATATCGAAAGATTGACCTGTCGGAATACCGGAAACAGGATGAAATTCCTTATGATTTTCTTCGGAAACGTCTCAGTATATCGGTTACATATGGTGATAAAGATTTGATGGTGACTAAAGGGGCGTTGACGAATGTACTCGATGTATGTTCATATGCAGAAACAAATGAAGGGAAAAAAGTTGAGATAGCATCCCTCAAAGATCAGATCCAGAAACACTTTGAAGAATTCAGCATTCTGGGTTTTCGTACATTAGGTATTGCGTATAAACAAATACCTCTGAAGTCTCTCATTGACAAAAACGATGAGACAGGTATGACATTTTCAGGTTTTCTTACCCTGTCAGACCCGCCAAAGGCAAATATTGCCGATACCGTTGCCAGGTTGAAAAAGCTTGGTGTTTCACTCAAAATCATCACGGGTGATAACCATCTTGTAGCAACCAGCCTTAGTAAAAAGATGGGACTATCCGGAATGGAAGTCATCGCCGGCCCTGAGCTCCGGCAGATGAGTGATGCCGCTCTTCTTCGCCAGGTAAACAGAGTGGATGTCTTTGCCGAGGTTGAACCTAATCAAAAAGAAAGAATTATCATTGCTCTGCGAAAAGCCGGGAATGTCGTGGGATATATGGGCGATGGTATCAATGATGCCAGTGCGCTTCATGCTGCTGATGTCGGGATTTCAGTGGATACTGCTGCCGATGTTGCGAAGGATGCTGCGGATATCGTATTGCTTGAAAAGGATTTGGGTGTGCTGGTTGAAGGGGTTAAGGGAGGACGAATGACATTTGCCAATACGCTGAAATATGTATTCATGGCCACAAGCGCTAATTTTGGAAATATGTTCAGCATGGCCGGAGTATCACTCATTATTCCCTTTCTTCCATTACTGCCCAAACAGGTCCTTTTGACCAACCTGTTAACGGACTTCCCTGAAATGACTATTGCCACCGACAGGGTTGATGATGAAATGGTCGACCATCCCAGGCGTTGGGATATCAAGGCAATTCGTAAGTTTATGATCTGCTTTGGCCTGGTAAGTTCTGTATTTGACTACATGACCTTTGGACTGCTTTTGCTGATCCTTAAATCCAATGAATTACAGTTCAGAACCGGATGGTTCCTGGAGTCAGTTATCTCCGCATCGGTCATCGTACTTGTCATCCGGAGCAAGAAACCTTTTTTCAGGAGTAAACCCGGTAAATATCTGTTCATAGCCACGCTTTCTATTGTCGCTGTAACGTCAATTATACCTATCACGCCTCTTGGAAATACTTTTGGATTCAGCCCCCTCAACCTTACTACATATTTACTCTTGCTGATGATTGTTGGGGTTTACATAATTGTTGCAGAAATCACAAAAACGATTTTTTATAAAAAGATCAGGTTCTGAGCTAAAATGGTCGTACATCCAAAATAGCAGAATGAGATGCCTGCATTTTTGTGAAAGGCTATGTTTTAAAGGCTTTCTTTCCGGACCATCCTTACTGTTTCCAGCCCTGCCGGGTTTTTACCCATGCTTATCTGATCGGTAAATCCGTTTTTCTCATAGAGAATGCGAGCGATGGTTCCTCCTTTTACGCCTTCAGCAAAAGTCTGGACAATGATTTCCTTCTTATTATCCAGTTCCTCAATGGCTTTCCTGAGCAGCGTTTCGCCATATTTTTTACCTCTGGACTTTTCCCGCACAGCAAGCCACAGGATTTCATTCTTTTTCCGGTCGATGGCAATGATTCCGGCAATTTCATTCGTTTCATCTTCAATACCAAAAGCATTGTGCTTACGGATACACTGGCGGATGCCAAAATGAAAACCTTTTGAATGTACCATTGGCCCGAAAAGAGGTTCGACTTCTCCGGCAATTTTCAGCCAGGCTTTAAAATCATATGTCGTAAGCAATCTTATCATGCCGGTCTTTTCTGATTTGCCAACTTGCTGTTTTTACTTTTTGAGAAGGAAAAGACACTTACAACAGTTATATTTTCCTTGGTTTGCTCAGATTAGTAAGAAATACTCCTTTTCTCCGGTAATTCCGATAAGATCTTCTCTTCTTCTTCTTGGGAAATTGCTGTTCTTTTTCATTGTCTGCAGAGACCTGTTTCGATTTTATAGCAAGAAATTCATCTTCCATCCTGGTATATCCGACCGTCTTTTGTTCGGTTTGGTCAGGCTTCCGGATGATTTCAACAACGATCTTTGGTTTTCTGCCACGTTTCTTCTTAAGCGGTTTTTCCTTTATATTTTGGAAAACAGAGGACACCTCTTCAACTTGCCGGGTTTCGGCAGGTTTCAATTTTGCAACTATTTCTTTGATATGAAGAACATATTCACTTAAAGAATCAACTCTGGCGGTCAATAATTCAATGATTTGTTCAATATCCTTTTCTGAAAAATAAAAAGAGGCCATATTAAATGATTTGTAGCCACAAATGTAATGAATCTAATGAAAATATGAATTTTCAGAATCAACAATCCTTTAAAAAGCCTGGGATCACAAGGTTACCCTTTCGCTAATCTCAGATGTAAAAGAGAATCCCCAAAATGTTTTACTTACCAAAACGGTAAGCGATATACACACCTGCGCCGGATGTTGAAGCGTTGAAACTGAAGTTTGTAGAAGTCGTCTTATAATGAAAATACGGGTAATCATTTTTTGTTTCGCTATAGGAATAGGCCAGGGTTGGATTGAGCTCTGCACCC
>JAUZOW010000011.1 GCA_030706225.1 Bacteroidota bacterium
GGATGAGCCTGCATATTTTCCGGAGTTCCCTGCATATGCATAAGGATATAGGGAAGATTCCTGGAAACGACAAACGGAATCATCCCCGAATCATATGTCCCTCCATAGATATCATTGATCATTCCGGCACCTTCATTGAACGTTGCTGAAGCAATTTCAGTACGGAAGGTATCGATTGAAAAAATAACATCTGGAAAATGAGATATCAGGCTTTTCAGCGCAGGAATCAGCCGCTTCTCTTCTTCTTCTTCGCTGGATACCTTGATTCCAGGGCGTGTGGAAACTGCTCCAATATCAATGATCGAAGCTCCGTCGCCGACCATCTTTTCTGCCTGACGAAGCTGTGCATCGGTTGTGACATAAGATCCACCGTCAAAAAATGAATCATCCGTTATATTCAGGATTCCCATAACGGCGGGAGTAGATAAATCAAGTGTTTTCCCTGCACAATTAAATATTTTGCTACAGGTAGCTGGGTTTTCAATCATTTATCATGGATATTAAAAATCGGCTTGGTAAAATTACGACAATAAAGGAAATTGTTGCTAATTTTAGCCGTTCAATTCTATTCAAAACATCAGCCAGAATGGCAGATATCGAAAAAACAGAAAAACAGTTTGAAGAGGTTGTTGAAGCCTGTAGACAGGTTTTCCTCATGAAAATGAAAGATTACGGAACATCCTGGAGAATATTACGGCTTCCCTCACTGACCGATCAGATTTACATAAAAGCTAACCGGATTCGAAGCATTGACAGGAAAGGCACTCAAAAAATCGACGACGGAATCCGTTCCGAATATGTCGGGATCGTAAATTATTCGGTCATTGCTTTAATTCAGCTCGAAATCGGGAACAGCGAGGGCACCTCTCTTTTATCTGAAGAAGCTCTTACATTTTATAACCGGTTTATCTACGCAGCACGTGATCTGATGCTCAGGAAGAACTTTGATTATGATGAAGCATGGCGCAATATGAGGCTGAGCTCGTTGACCGATATTATCATGACGAAGCTGATGCGTATAAAACAAATTGAGGATCATGAAGGGAAAACCTTTATTTCCGAAGGCGTTGAAGCAAATTATTATGATATTATCAATTATGCCGTTTTTGCACTGATCAAGCTAAATGAAAATGAAGGTATTTAGAAATATTTGCAGGATCCTCATCGGAATGGTGTTTATCTTCTCCGGGTTTGTCAAAGGAGTAGACCCTCTTGGAACTGTTTACCGGATGAATGATTATTTCCAGATCTTTAGAATGGGATGGGCAATGCCTTTGTCCCTTTTTCTTACCATTTTCCTGTGTACTCTCGAGTTTGTCATCGGAATCAGCTTCCTGCTAAATCTTGGAATTCGTTATTCAACATGGGTCCAGATCCCTCTGCTGTTGTTTTTTACGGTTCTTACATTTTTTGACGCTACGTATAACCTTGTCCCGGATTGCGGTTGTTTCGGGGATGCTCTTAAGCTTACAAATCTGCAGACTTTCCTGAAAAATCTTGCACTGCTGGCACTTTCCATACCTGTTTTCGCCGGACGAAAAAAATTTAAAAGCATTGTAAAATCTTTCTGGCAGGAAGCCATCCTGTTTTTAACGGCACTGGCCTTCGCCTCCGGATCTATTTATTCCTACCGGCACCTTCCGGTTATAGATTTCCTGGGATGGAAGAAAGGGGATAGAGTGAACCAGGCTCACTTGTCTCCTGTCAAATTTTATGTTACTTATAAAAATAAAATAACAGGAGAAGAAAAGGAATATCTTTCTCCCAATTACCCCTGGAATGATTCAGTCTGGATGTCAAAATGGGTCTTTAAAAGTCAGCGTACCGAAGATCCTAATAAAGGGAATGTCCTTTTATTGAGGGCTGAAGATCTTAACGGGAATGATGTGACCAATATTTTGGTGGATAATCCGGATTATCAGTTTTTATGGGTTGCATGGGACCTTTCCGGAACAAACAAGGATGCAGTTCTTAAAATTCTGCCCTTTTATAAAGAAGCGGAAAAAGACGGACACTCCTTTGTCTGCCTGACCAGTGCAGAGAAAGAAGATGTAGAGCGCTTCCGTCTGGCGAACGGGACTTCCTTTGAATACTACCTGGCGGATGATGTGGTTTTAAAAGCCATGATCCGAGCCAATCCGGGACTTATCCTGCTTAAAAACGGCGTCGTACTTGGGAAATGGCATTACCGGGATATTCCGTCCTATAAAGAATTAATGAATGGATTCAAACAACACTGATGCGGCCTGAAGGGGAATTGAAAGATGGTTAAATTTATCCTGAAGCGGTTGTTTTACGGGATTCTGGTCATGCTGGGAGTTATCGTCATTAATTTCATTCTCTTCAACATACTTCCAGGGGATCCTGCCCGTATGATGCTCGGTCAGCGCGCAGATATTGCTTCGGTGGAGGCCATTAACAAAGATCTGGGACGCGACAGACCTAAGATGATCCAGTTCCTGAATTACCTGAACGACCTTTCCCCACTGTCTTTTCATAATGCAATCAATCCCTCCAGCTATTGGTACCTTGACCCGTTAAAATATACGAATGCCACACAGCTTGTTCAATTTTCAAAAAGTGCCGTCTTGGTTGTTAAAGAGCCGTATCTTCGTCGTTCCTATCAATCCAAGAAACCGGTGGATGAAATCTTAATCGAAGGCTTTATAAATACTTCGGTTCTGGCGCTGGTTTCCATGGCTTTCGCAATGATATTGGGAATTGTAATTGGGATCATCTGCGCAGTTTATAAAAATAGCTGGATCGACAGGGTTTCCGTAGTTTTTTCCGTGCTGGGTATGTCGCTGCCATCTTTTTTTGCAGCCATCCTTTTTGCCTGGCTTTTTGCATTTGTCCTTGCCGATTATACCGGGCTGAACATGGCAGGCAGCTTATTTTCCGTGGATGATATGGGGAGAGGGGAGTACCTTGACCTTAAAAATCTGATTCTTCCTGCTTTAACACTGGGTATTCGCCCTCTGGGAATCGTTGTTGAACTTACCCGGAATTCGATGCTGGAAGTATTGTCTCAGGATTATATCCGGACGGCGAAAGCAAAAGGGCTTTCACCAAGACGGATTTTAATAAGACATGCTTTGAAAAATGCAATGAACCCCGTGATCACTTCGATGTCGGGATGGCTTGCTTCATTACTGGCCGGAGCTGTATTTATCGAATATATTTTTGACTGGAAAGGAATTGGGTTGGTGATTGTCAATGCATTGGAAAAATATGATTTTCCGGTTCTGATGGGTGCTGTTCTGTTCATTTCAGTAATTTTGGTGGTCATAAACATTTTTGTTGACATTATTTATGGATGGCTTGATCCCAGAGTGAGAGTACAGTAATACTTACCGTTGACATTGTTTAATATTATATGATATGAGAAAGAAAATCGTAGCAGGCAACTGGAAAATGAATAAAACTTTCCAGGAAGCGGAAAACCTGATCATCGAGATTGCAGATGAACTTGAGGAGATAGAACTTGCCGCCGGAAACCGCGCCGTGATTTTATGCCCTCCTTTTGTCTATCTTGAACTGGCAACCGATATGGCACCAGACAGTTTTTTTAGCGTCGGAGCCCAAAATATGAGCGATTCCGATTCCGGCGCTTTTACAGGCGAGATTTCTGGACCGATGCTTAAATCAATGGAAGTGGAATACTGTATAATCGGCCATTCTGAACGCAGAAAATATTTCGGGGAAAATAATGAATTGCTTGCCCGGAAAGTTGACGCTTCTCTTTCCCATGATATCTGCCCGATTTTCTGTTGCGGGGAACTTCTCCCCGATCGGGAAGCCGGGAAACATTTTGATGTGGTGAAACAACAACTTGAAGAATCTCTTTTCCACCTTAAGAAAGAAGATTTCGAAAAGCTTATCATTGCCTATGAACCTGTTTGGGCTATCGGAACCGGAGTAAATGCCACCCCGGAACAGGCACAGGAAATGCATGCATTTATCCGGAAACTGATTGCAGAAAAATATGGAGAAGATACGGCATCACAAACTTCTATTCTTTACGGAGGAAGCTGCAATGCTAAAAATGCACAAAGCCTTTTTGCCCAGCCGGATGTGGATGGAGGATTGATTGGTGGAGCTTCCCTGAATTCTGCTGACTTTATTAAAATCATTAATTCATTCTGATTTGTGAATTACCTGGAACTTACTTTTCAGGACATCACCGGGACAACCCGTGATATCCTGGAATATCGCCTTTCAGAACTTGGGTTTGAAGGCTTTAATGAAACCCATGAAGGACTTCTGGCATATGTCTCCGAACCTCGGTTTTTAATAGAGGAAGTCGACAGAATCTGCGGGGAGTTGGGAGTAACCTATACCCGGTCAGCTCTTCCGGAAAAAGATTGGAATGAAACCTGGGAAAAAAATTTCACACCGGTCGTTATCGACGGAAAATGCAGAATCCATGCACCTTTTCATGAACCATCCGGCGATTATCCTTATGATATCATTATTGAGCCCAAAATGTCTTTCGGTACCGGACATCACGAAACCACTTCCCTGATCATTTCATTTTTACTCGATATGGATCTTTCCGGGAAAAGAATTCTTGATATGGGTTGCGGAACCGGCATCCTTTCTATTCTGGCTGAAAAAATGGGCGCAGAATCTGTCCTTGCTGTCGATAATGAAGAATGGGCTTACAAAAACGCTCAGGAAAATATTCTGAAAAATAATTCGGGTAAAATCATCGTTAAATTAGGTGAAACGGATGCCGCCAAAGGTTCTTATGACATCATCCTGGCTAACATCAACCGGAATGTGTTAATGGAACAAATTCCTTTTTATTCCGGCTCACTGGCAAACGGTGGAATCCTTATCATGAGCGGATTCTTTATTGAAGATCTTCCTTTAATTATTGAAGGTGCAAAAAAATATTATTTCGTTCATAAGGATACAATGACAATGAATCTTTGGGCTGCCGCAAAATTCATCCGGGAATGAAAATATCTTTTTTCAGATCCATAATATTTATAGGTATTTTACTGTGGATACTGAATCCAACATCTCTTTATTCACAAAAATTAACGCAGTTCTCTGGCGATTCAACAAAATTTATCGGAGAACTGAATACGGTTTTTGAGGGCCTTCAGGATAAGGAGTATAAAATGACTGTTTCGGTGATGCAGGATTTTATGCAAAAGTGGAACCAGGAACAGTTTAATCCTTCCCAAAAGAAAATCATCTACGAAACCTGCAATCAGATGCTCAGGAAAAAGATGCATCCTTATCCCGATTTTTATAATTACATCGCTTCCCTGGATCTTTTTATCACTTCTCACAGACAATTATCCACTTTTTTTGAGTGGTCGGATGTGATAAAAGGACTGATCCAGAATAAAAACAGCCGCTTATTATCCCAGTTCCTGGATTTTTCGAATGAATTTTTCGGTGATAATTATCTTTACAAATCTTCTTCCACAGCCTGGAAGATCACCAATCCTGCATTCCGAATCATAATGGATTCTGTACCCATTATTCAAACAGGTGTCACCGATCTGATCTGCTATGCAAACCAGGATAGCATGACAATATATGGGACAAAAGGATATTTTTTTCCTCTTTCAAACCGTTGGGCAGGTGAGGAAGGAAAAGTAAACTGGAAAAGAGCCGGTCTGGATCCTGATCAGGTTTATGCAATCCTGCACGATTACCAAATCCAGGTCCGTTTTTCCAAATTCTCAGCCGATTCCGTGGAATTTGTGAATCGAAAATATTTTAAAGAGCCGTTAACCGGTTCCTTTACCAATAAGATGTTGGCAGATATGACGGAAGACAGAGCTTCCTATCCGCGGTTTGCATCCTACGACAAACAGATCGGGATACGAAATCTGTTTCCGGGCATTCATTATCTGGGAGGCTTTAATATGGAAGGAAATAAAGTCGTCGGTACCGGTACACGGGATCTGAATGCACGACTTGATTTTGAGAAAGATAACAAAGTATTTGCTACCCTTCGCTCCCAAACCTTCATTATTCATGGCGATAGAATCAACTCCTCATTGGCGTCCATTACTCTCTATCATGAGGATGATTCAATTTTTCATCCCGGTCTTCAAATGAAATATATCAATGACCGGAGGGAACTGACCCTTTCGCGAGACGAACAGGTAAAAACGATCAGTCCCTGGTTCGATTCGTTTCATAATATTGAAATATACTGTGAATCACTTTCCTGGAAAATGAATGATCCTACTCTCCAGTTTGAAATGATGAAAGGGCCCAATCAGGAAGGAAAAGCAATTTTTGAATCCAGCGATTTTTTCTCTGCATCACGGTATGACCGGCTGCAGGGAATTGATGATTTTAATCCGCTTTTCCTGATTGCAAATTATTGTAATAAAAATAAAAAACGGGAATTTACTTTGGATGAGATCACAACTTTTTTCCAAAGACCGCCTGAACAGGTGGAAATGCAAATACTGAATCTCGCTACTAAAGGATTTCTGATCTATGATGTAGCAAATAAAAAAGCCGTCGTAAAGGATAAGCTTTTCAATTATGTTAAAGCTAAAATCGGGAAAACGGATTATGATGTGATTTTCTTTAATTCTGCGGTGTCAGGAAAAAGCAATGCAGTACTGAAACTCGACAGCTTTGATCTGAAAATTCAGGGAGTTGAAAAGGTCTATCTGAGCGATTCCCAGCAAGTATATATTTATCCTTCCCATGAAGAGATCCTTTTGAAAAAAAATAGAAATTTCAGATTCTCTGGAAGAGTAGAAGCCGGATTATTTGATTTGTATGCCCGGGATTGCTCTTTCGATTACGATAAATTCAAACTGAATATGCCGGTGGTCGATTCCATGGGAGTTTATGTCCGGAGCCGGACAAAAGATCCGAAAACCCAGCAATATCCCATGGTTCATGTTAAAACAATGATCAGGAATATTAACGGTGAGTTACGGATCGATGATCCGAAGAATAAATCGGGCCTGAAAAAATTTCCGGATTATCCGGTTTTTACCAATACCAGCGATGCCATCGTGAATTGGGATAACAAATCCATCCAGAAAGGAGTTTATAAAAAGGATAAGATTTATTACGATGTTGCACCTTTCACTTTTAAAAATATAGATAATATTCCTACCGATAGCCTGCAGTTCAAGGGATATCTTGTGACCGGAGGCATCTTCCCTGAAATTGATGAGTCATTGAAAGTCCGACCTGATTATTCTCTTGGTATTGAAAAAGAGACCGATACCCTTGGCTTGCCGGTCTACGGAGGAAAAGGCCGTTTTATTTCTCATATTGACCTTAGCAACCAAGGATTGAAAGGTGAAGGAAAGCTTGTTTATCTGAATTCCACGACGTCTTCAAAAGATTTTATTTTTTACCCGGATTCTCTGAAAGCTACAGCTCAGAATTTTACTTCGGATGAAGTACTCGCTGCAGTAGAATATCCTTCGGTTAACGGAGATTCTTTAAGTGAATTCTGGTTGCCCGGTCAGGATTCTTTAACCCTCAAAACATTACGGAAAGATGCCATCATGTACAATGGCCAGGCTGCTTTTAAAGGAAAACTGGCAATGACCCCTCAGGGGGTTACCGGAAATGGTACAATTAAAACCCGGGATTCTGAAATGGATTCCCGTCAGTTCAAGTTCAAGCGTCGGACTTTTGACGCAAATATCGCGGACTTCCGTATCAAAGCGTATAACCTGACCGATCTGGCTATTTCTACCCAGAATTACCAGACCCATTTTGACTTTGATGCCCAAAAAGGAGAATTTAAGTCAAATGTCGGCATCTCGAAAGTGGAATTTCCGTTCAATAAATATATTTGCTCGATGGACCGGTTCGATTGGCTGATCGATAACCATAAGATTGCTCTCTATAATGATAAGAACCGGAATCTGCAAAACCTGGATACAATAAGCCTGGATAAGCTGATTGACGTACAATTCCCTGGTACGGAATTCGTTTCTGTTGATCCACTGCAGGATTCCCTGAGATTCTTTTCCATGCAGGCTATATATGATTTGAAGACCAATGTAATCAATGCAGAGGATGTTCGTATATTAAAAGTGGCAGATGCCGCAATTTTCCCGGATTCGGGGAAAATATGCATTGAAAAGACTGGACAGATGAGGCCTTTGAAGAGAGCCGGTATTTTAGCTAATACAAATACAAGATATCATCATTTTTATAATGCCACTTTGTCTGTCTATTCCCGTAAAAAATATTCCGGTGATGCTGATTATGACTATGTGGATCGTACCGGCCGTGCACAGAAGATCCATTTTTTAAAAGTAGCAGTGGATTCAAGCGGACAAACCTTTGCTGAAACCTGGATTTCCGATTCCACAAGGTTGAATCTAAGTCCGGAATTCGTTTTTATGGGGAAAGCCTGGATCAATGCTCCTGAAAAGTTCATCACTCTTGAAGGCGGTTTCCGGCCGGTTACCGATTGCTTTAAGAAATTGAATACCTGGACGTACTTTAAATCAACTATTGATCCGGCTCATGTGATGCTGCCTGTCACACCGAATCTTCGTGCTACCAATAACGAAAAATTATTTGCCGGGCTTTTAATGAGCAACACACACTCCCGGATCTATCCGGCCTTTTTCACGGGCAAGGAAAGTTTCAGCGACTCGGTAATGGTATCAGCTACCGGATTGGCTTCGTATGCCGTACAGGAAAATGAATTCAGGATATCGGAAGATTCACGGAACAAAACCGATGAATATTCCAATGTTCTTAAGCTGGAAGTGAATTCCTGCAAGCTTACCGGTACAGGAAAAATTAACTTGGGAATGATCGATGGTTCTCTGAAAATGCAGACCTATGGTACCCTGAATTATTTTCTGATTCCGGATTCTGTGAATTGCCGCACTGCTATTTCCATGAATTTTCCATTTTCCGATGCTGCGCTGGCCAAACTGGTTGCCCAGTTACAAGCTACCAACCTGAACGGGCTTGTTTTTACCACATCTCCTTATTATTCAGCGATTCAATCCATTATCGGGAAAAAGGAATTTGATAAAGCTAAATCAGAGCTTGAAATGTACGGGAAGTTTAGAAAATTTCCGGATGAGCTGAACCGGACATTGTTTCTCGCTGATGTCCGGATGAAATGGGATACAGCTTCCGGATCATGGATTTCTTACGGCCCCATTGGAATTGGCAATATCGGAAAAGTTCAGATCAACCGCGTAGTTAATGGCATCATTCAGATTATCAAAAAGAGGAACGGTGATGATTTTACGGTTTACCTGGAACTGACTAAAAATGATTGGTACTATTTCAATTACCGGAACAACCTCCTTCAGGCTATGAGTTCTAATCTCGAATTTAATGATCTGATCCGTACTGCTGTGCAGTCAAGAGCAGAACAAAAAAGGGTGGATAAAATTTCCAAGGGTTTCCGTTATGTTGTTGCCACGGAAAGAAAAGTCCGTGATTTTCTCAGAACTTTCCGTGAAAATGAAGAATAGTCTTTAAAACAGGAATTTATGACAATTTTATATGTAGTACTTTTGATTGCAGGCGCTTATCTGATCGGCTCCATTCCGACGGCAATATGGATCGGCCGTTGGTTTTATGGCATTGATGTCAGGGAGCATGGAAGTGGAAATGCCGGTACCACCAATACGATCAGGGTTCTGGGTTACAAAGCCGGGATTCCTGTATTTTTCTTTGATATTTTCAAAGGTTGGACAGCTGTGCAACTGGCTGAAATATTCCCGAATGTTTTGCCGGATGCAGATGCTATGATTTATCTTAAGATCGGACTGACAATCGCTGCTGTTATAGGGCATGTTTTTCCGGTCTATGAAGGATTTCGTGGAGGAAAAGGGGTGGCAACCATTGCGGGAGCCGCCATTGCATTATATCCGCTTTCTTTTCTCATTGTGCTGGGTATCTTTGCACTGACACTTTTTCTTTCCCATTATGTTTCCCTTTCATCCATTCTTGCAGCCATTGCTTTCCCGTTTACCGTTATATTTATTTCAGGAGAACATCATGTCGGACTGATTGTATTGTCAATTCTGGTAGCTGTTTTTATTCCTATAACGCATATTCCTAATATCCGGAGGCTGATGAAAGGGGAGGAAAATAAATTTCTTTTCCGGAATAAAAATCCAGAGAACCCGAAATAACCCGTCTTATTTTTGAGACAAAATATCGTATATTTGGGAAAAATTTTTAATCATAGAATAATAGTATAAGCAAAAACACGAGATATGAAATTTATCATTTCCAGTTCATTATTACTTAAAAGCTTACAAGCGATCCAGGGTGTTATTAATGCAAGTAATACCTTACCCATACTGGACGATTTTTTATTTGACCTGAAAGATTCGGAATTGACCATCACTTCTTCCGATCTTGAAACAACCATGAGTGTCACTATCAAACCGGATAAGGCAGAAGAACCGGGCAGTATTGCCGTTCCTGCAAAAATTCTGGTGGAAACACTGAAAACTTTTGGTGAGATCCCGGTGTCATTTACTATGAATGAAAGCAATCTGAATGTGGAACTTTCGGCCGGTGATGGAAAATACAAACTGGCAGGACACAAGAGCGATGAATATCCCAAAACTCCTGCTCTTGAAAATGCCACTTCACTGGAGCTCAATGGGTCCGTGCTTTCCAATGCCATCAATAAAACCATCTTCGCAACCGGAAATGATGAATTGAGAATGGTTCTTTCCGGTGTTTTCTGCGAACTTTCTTCGGATGACATCACTTTTGTTGCTACCGATGCTCATAAACTGGTCAGGTACAAACGTACCGATGCGCATTCGGAAGAATCTGCTTCTTTCGTTCTTCCTAAAAAACCGCTGAACATTCTGAAAGGGGTACTGGCAAGCCAGGAAACTCCCGTTAAAATTGAATATAACCGGACCAATGCCTTCTTTACTTTCGGAAATATTACCCTTGTTTGCCGACTGATCGATGGGAAGTACCCAAACTATGACGCAGTTATTCCAAAGGATAATCCCAATAAACTTACGATTGACCGGATGTCACTGCTGACCTCTATTCGCAGAGTTTCCATCTTTGCAAATCAGTCAACACATCAGATTCGCTTTAAAATCTCAGGAAAAGAACTGATTCTTTCGGCTGAAGATATTGATTTTGCAAAAGAATCAAAAGATCGGTTGACCTGTAATTATGAAGGTGATGACCTGGAAATCGGATTCAATTCAAAATTCCTTCTGGAAATGCTGAATAATATCGACACAGAAGAAGTATTAATTGAGATGTCGGCTCCGAACCGCGCCGGAATCCTTACACCGGTTGGAAATGAAAATAAAGATGAAGATATTCTTATGCTGGTTATGCCGGTAATGCTGAATAAATAAAAGTTGTTGAATAAAGATAAAAAAAAGAGACCGTCCAATGGACGGCCTCTTTTTTTTAGGCATTCAAATGATAAAAGGTTATTAGTCTTTTTTCACATTGATTGCTTTTTTCCCTCTTTTGTCTTCAGTGATGTCGAAAGAGACCTGATCATTTTCTTTGATCCGGTCAATAAGACCACTAACATGAACAAAAATGTCTTCTTGAGTTTCATCATTAACAATGAACCCAAATCCTTTTCTTTCGTTGAAGAATTTTACTTTACCTGTAGACATACTAAATTGAAGTTAAAAATTTATTTGACAAAAGTACAAATAATATTTAGAATAAAAAATAATATTTAATAAATTTGATTAAGTAATGAACCTTTTGTATAAATTTCACTTCGAAAAAGACAAAAAAACAGAACATGAAAGATATTGAATTGAATCTTAGTAACCTGAATGAGGTATTTCCGGATGATTTCACTCAGGCGCAGATTGCGACTGCTAAAACTTTATTTTTAAAACAACTCTCCGAAGCAGCTCATCGCTTTTATTCAGGAAAAATCCAGGTAGTTCCCAAAGCTCCCCTGATCGGGTTCAACTGGTTTAATGTATGGTATACTCCTGGGGTTTCCAAAGTTTCAACGACGATACGCGATCATAACGATACTTCTTTTGAACTATCGAACCGTGGAAACCTGGTTGCCGTAGTCAGTGATTCAACCCGTGTTCTGGGTGATGGCGATTGCACTCCTCCGGGAGGTCTGGGTGTCATGGAAGGAAAGGCATTTCTGATGAAATACCTGGGAGGAGTTGACGCAGTTGCTTTATGTGTCGACAGCCGCGATGAATCAGGGAAAAATAATCCCGATAAGATTATTCAGTTCGTAAAAATGGTTCAACACAGTTTTGGAGCTGTCAACCTGGAAGATATTTCACAACCCAACTGCTTTAAAGTACTGGATGTCCTCCGGGAAGAATGCGATATCCCGGTTTGGCACGATGACGCACAAGGAACAGCATGCGTTACTTTGGCAGGATTAACCAATGCGCTGAAACTGGCAGGAAAAGATATTCATAACGTCAGAATTGTTCTTTTCGGAGCTGGAGCTTCCAATACGACCATTGCCCGTTTATTGATTGCTGACGGCGCTGATGCTAAAAAAATGGTGATCTTTGATACCAAAGGTTCATTGCATCGCGACCGCGCCGATATCAAAGCTGATCCCAGATTTTACCGGAAATGGGAATTATGCAATTCCACCAATGCTCAAAAAATATTGACAATGGATGAAGCTATTAACGGAGCCGATGTGCTGGTTTCTCTTTCAACTCCCGGCCCTGATACAATCAAACGGGAATGGATCCGGAAAATGGCTGAAAAGTCAATTGTTTTTGCATGCGCAAATCCTGTCCCTGAAATCTATCCTTATGCGGCAAAAGAAGAAGGAGCTTATGTAGTGGCTACCGGACGTGGAGATTTTCCTAATCAGGTTAACAATTCCATCGGATTCCCGGGTATTTTGAAAGGCGCCTTGATGGTCAGAGCCAAAAAGATTACCGACGAAATGGCTATTGCTGCTGCTCATTCACTGGCCAGCTATGCTGAAAAACGCGGGATCGATGTCGACAATATTGTTCCCAACATGGAAGAAGCAGCCGTATTTCCTCATGAATCTGCAGATGTAGCCATGCAGGCAATCAAGGATGGAGTCGCCCGTATTCAAATGTCATATGAAGAAGCCTTCGAAAAAGCCCGAATTGATATCGAATATTCCCGTAATTTGACCAAAATGCTCATGGATCATGGATTTATCGAAAAACCAAATCGGGAAATGATCACCAAAGCTCTTGAATGGGCCATCGCTCAGGTCAGGAATAAATAATTCCTGACCTTATTTTATTTTTTGAAGCTTTAGCAGCACGGTTCCGTGCGGCATTACATTCATTTCAAAGTGGGTCTCTGCTTGCCCGAGATTTTTTTGTCTCCAGAGATCCCGCATGCTATACCGTCCGGGAAGATTCAAAGGCTTTAAATCTACAGGGATATTCAGTGGATTTTCTGTAAGGTTAAAAAGTCCTATCGCTTTACTTCCGTCTTCCAGGTCTTTTATCCAGATCTGGTATTCAGCATTTGCAATGCTTTGCTTTGCCTGACGTCCCAGAGGATCCTGATCGATAGCGTTCACTTCATCATTGGTAAGCAGATTCAGTGTGAAAGGATCAAGCTGACTCAAATCACAACCAATAAGCAATGGAGCGGAAAGAAGGCTCCAGAGAGTTATGTGCGTATATTGTTCGTTCGGTGTAAGACCGGTATTATGAAGGCTTGGCCCCCAGCCAACCCATCCGACAACCAGCATATCCGGATCATTCCATCTTCCGGGAGTTGAATAGGGAGAACATTTTCCCTGGCTAAATCCGATGGTCGACATGCTTTCCCACGTGTCTTCAATATCTCCTGTAGTTCTCCAGGAATTTCCGTCAACCGAAGCGCCCCATGTCCATACATCACCCATGCCATACTGGCAAAGGCTGTAATGAATGTCGCGGTTTACTGCGCGGAGAGCTTTTTCCATCACCAGATAAGGATGCTTCATTTGCTCTGTGTTCGGATTAGGCGCAATACTTCCATAAGAACACCAGTCGTATTTCAGATAATCGATGCCCCATCGTGCATAAGCCGCAGCATCTTTATCTTCGAACGTATAACTTCCTTCATATCCACCGCAGGTTTTTGTACCGGGAGAAGAATAGATACCGATTTTGAGACCAATGGAATGAATATAGTCACACAGTGCTTTCATATCCGGGAACTTTGAATTGGTCAGAATGTTACCATCCTGGTCATGTTGATATTCCCAACCGTCGTCAATATTGATATATGTCCAACCGTGATCAATCAGACCACTTGATTTCATATAATCAGCAGAACTTCTCACTTTGGCATCACTGACACTCAGTCCCCAGCAATTCCAACTGTTCCACCCCATCGGAGGCGTAAGAGAAATCGTACTGCCAACTTTGATCTTGAAATTCTGTGTTGCCATCCCGAGGGAATTTCTGACTTTCAGGATCACTTCGTAATCTCCTTTTTGTTTCAGAACTCCCGTGATGATGCCGTTCGTACCATCAATCTTCAAACCGTCCGGCAGGTTGTCTGCCATATAGGTGAGTGGCGCTTGTCCGGTGGCTGCAACTTTAAACTGGAATGGCGACCAGGGTCTTACACCGAATATCCGGGCACTGTTGATCCTCGGCTCAAGGCTTACTTTCGGAGTAAGAATATAGGGCACTTCAAGTTTTTCTGTAACAGACTGACCCGATTTATTTTCTTTGAAAGCCACAAGAGCATATGCCTGTGTCTGAGGATCTATTTTAAATGAAAATGAAAAAGTTGATTTGTTTCCGTTTTTCAGAGTGACCGGGAATTCTTTTTCGAATAATTTATTTCCATTCAGATAGGAAAAAACCGTAAAAGACAAATTTCCGTTATAATCTCCTTTTCCGGATTTGTTAATGATGGTGAAATCTTTTTGCAAATGATTATCATCAAGATATTTAAATGCAAATGAAGTAAAGTCAAATAAAACATGGTCTTTCAGTCCGACCATAGAAATTTCAAAAGGTTTTGCAAACATTCCACCTGCTCCGGCCTGATCGAAAACCCTGACGGCAATCACATTTTCACCATTCCATTTAATCCTCGGATCATTTACCGGAAGAACATACCGGCGGGAAACATTCCATTTGTCCGGAACTTTTGTGAATTCATCCGTTACTGGAACATTATCATACATGGTTTTTCCGTTTTCGCCGATCATTTCTCCATTCAGAAAAACCTGATCACAATCATCAATTTTTCCCAGCAGGAACTGAATGCTGTCTTTTTCTGCTGAGTTTTTTTGAATCGCTGAAGGAATATTAACCCGGATACGATACCAGGCAAAGCCGTCATATTTTTTGTAACCCTGATATTCCCAGATTGTACCGGGTTTGATCTCTTTCCAGGAAGAATCTGAATAATCAGGTTTTGACCAGGCAAGATTGTCACCTGTCCGGAATTTCCATGAACCTGAAAGGTCAATTTTGGAGAAAGCTTTCTCACGGCTGCAGGAAATCCCTGCAAGAAAGGCCAGAATCACAAAAAGAATGACAAGCTTTTTCATATCGGAGTTGTTTTATAAAGCGATAGTGTGAACTTTTCAAAATTATAAAAAGAATAAACAGGATGTAGGGAAAATTATACGGGAATATACCGGAAAAGTCCATAAAATTCATGCCCCCGGTTCCATGAGGGAGGTAATTTAATCAGCCAGTGATGCTTATACCGGCACCATGCCAGAGTAAGCCAAATGTGGCTTGTTCTTAGGTACCAGTGGTCAAGAATTTTATTCTTGTCAAATGAAACGATAGGAGAATGATTTTCTTCCAGCATTTTTAAGGCGGAAAACCGGACTGATGATTTTTGGGTTATGGATTCTTTCTCCGACCATCCCTTTCCTCTCAGAATGGTTTTTATATGCAGCGTGAAATATTTTACGGGGAAAAGATCTTTTTTTCTCAACAGATCCAGCAATCCTTGTCCATCAAAATAATTCACATGATTAATCAATAATTCAGATCTGCCTCCGTACTTTTTAAAATGAAGCCAGTGTCCCCAGCTGTCTTCATATCCGTTTGGAGTCAAAAAATGAAAATATCCACCGGGGTTCAGTAAATTTTTTACGGATTCTATAGTTTTCCCGATGTCCGATACATGTTCCAGAATATCCCTTGCGATAATAAGATCAAATTTCTTATTACCCGTAATACCCGGATTTTCCGGTGTCCCTTTTTGCGTAATGAATCCGTGAACAGCTTTATTGTGTTCCAGAACTTCATCGACAATGTCGACTACAGTGACCTTACTATCAGGGAAAATATGTCGTACTCCGGCCGAAAAATATCCGGAACCGGGTCCGAATTCCAGGATGGAAGCAGGCTGAAATCCTAATTTTTTCAGAGATCCCCCAAAAACGATGCCTCTCCTGTAATTTCTTAAAAGATTTCTTGCCTGTTCTTCCGGAATAGTTCCCCTGCAATCATATAAATAATAAGCAAAACAACCGGTTTCAATACTTTCGTTAGTAAGCATCGGATCCATCTGAATCAGGTTGCAACGATCGCATAAAACGAGATTGGCGCATTGCAAGTCCCAGTAATCCACTTCACCGATCTTGGTACCAGCCTGATTCCCGCAGATCCTGCAGGGTTCTACCCGCGAAACAATGGGTGGGGTTTGTGTTTTGTTAAGGAAAAATTTATGACTCATCTCCGACGAAAGTAATAAAAAAAGAGGTTGCCCTCAAAATGCATTTATAAGGGCAACCTCTTTATCATGGTAAATTCCCGAATATTATTTCTGGATAATCAGCTTGGTAATCTTCCTGGAATTTCCTTTGGATAATTCTAAATAATAGGTTCCCTGAGAAAGGGTACCTGCATCGATCTTACGGGTATATGAATTCCTGACATCAACATCGGGGATTGACATAACTACTTCTCCTAAAGTGGTTAAAATCCGAATATTGATTTTTTCTCTGATCTGGGAAGAAATCTGAAGTGTAAATACACCAGGATTGGGATTTGGAAACAGGCGATACTCAATGCCAGATAATTCATCCATTCCAAGGCAATTCTTCCAGGTGATTTTTACCGTATCTGTTCCAACACATCCGTTGGCATTGGTCACAAGTGCAATAAAGGTTTTGGTACCATATCCGACACCGATGGAATCCACCGTGATGGAAGCTGTAGTCTGTCCGTCCGGCAGCCATTGATAGCTGACCGCATCAGAGGTTGTTGCATCCAGTGTATAGGTTTTATTGGAGCAAATTACAGTATCCTTACCAAGGCTGACAACCGGTATGGCTTGAATAATAAGGGTTAGCTGGCTTGTAACGGTTGGGCACTGTGATGAGGCAGGAATTGCAGTCAGTGTCAGCCGGACACTATCAGCGGCGAGATCTTGTGATCCGGGAGTGTAAACAGGGTTAATTAAAGAGGGATCACTGAATGTGCCGTTGCCGGATGTTGACCACTGGAGCGATGTGTAATTCTGTGCAGTAGCATTATTCAGGGAATAAGTGGATCCGGCGCAAATGGAAGCATTGTTTCCTGCAGAAATTATTGCCTGTGGCACAAGAGTAAGCTGCAGGGTGCTGGCGGTATCTTTATTCTGACTGTATGCATGAAGTGTAAGATTTACATTGCCGGCTGAATTATCCTGATCGCTTGGGGTATAAACGGGATCAAGAATTTTAGGATCTGAAAAAGTCCCTGTTCCGGATGTCACCCAAAGAAGAGAATCATAAGCTACTGCAATTCCATGAAGCTGGAATGCATTGCCTGCGCAACCAACGGAATTATCTCCGGCATAAGCGGTCGTTTTATATTCCGGTGGGAAAACAATGTAGTCGACCCATACTGCATCATCATTCTGGGAACCCTGTGCATCCTTATTATAGCTCCATGTGAAAGTATGAGGTCCGGCAAGTACAGGGTATGCATACCGTTTCCAGTCTTTTACGCCATTCCATGTTCCCAGGTTAATGCTGTCAATGGAGAAAACCAGATTATCTGCAAAGATCTGAGAAGATACCTTTCTGTAAAATGAAATGGTATCATCATAAAGAACATTGTAATGGATTGTCAGTTTTGTATTTTGATTGTCGCCGATAGCTCCGGAACGTGCAGAATAGTTCTTTTCCCATTTTGTGACGGAATCAATTTTCCATTCGGCATTTCCGCTGAACTGCCATGGAAATTTATTGAAATTTCCGGTTTCCCAATCCTCAATGATCAGTCCGATCTTAAGAATCCATTCTTTATTATCCTGCTGATACAGTGAATAAGCATGATCATGGAGTTTTGTAGCGGATCCATAAGCGGCATTAGGATTTACCACTATGTTATAAGGGATCGTGACACTTTGATTAGGACTCAGGTTACCAATATTGTACAGGGGATTCGTAATCACTGCATAGGGATTACTTGATGTGAGAAGGCTGGCTGCATTTTCAGCAGTATATTCGCCGGTATTGGTAATAGTAACCTGGATCGTAGCTGTTTCACCCGGATCAAGACGACCGTTACCATTTCCTCCCGGTGCGGCATCCTGAACTACCATATTGGTAATTGTCACAGCCGGAGCATGGGACTCAATAAAGAAATGGCTATAGAATGCGCTGTCGTTTTTATCAACGGCTTTTACATCAAATTCAATAATTGCTCCGTCGGGTATTGAATCGGAAACGGTAAATTGATAAGCGTTTGAAATTGTTTTGGACTGGTTGACAATAAAATCGCCATAGAATTCCGTACTGTCAGCGAAAGTGATATAGGGAGAAGGGGAAGATAAAGTGACCCACACACTGTCAGTTGGTGCAGTCCCGATATTTTTCACTGTCAGCCCAAGTAATTCTTTTTCACCATAATCCATCTTTCTATTGTTATTCCCGTAAATGGAATCATTCAGTGTGTATGAGGAATAAGCAATATTAGCAATGGGTGCGATTAATTGAATGGGAGAAACATAAGTCATGCAATATCCCAGGCGGTTATCAGTCCAGGTCGGATAAAACATGGAATTATAGGATGTAATACCCAGATAATCGCCCATATATCCTGTCGCCAGATTGGGTATGGGAGAGGGAGTAAATGATACATCGCTGACTTTCATATCTGTCCAGGTATTTCCTCCATCTTTTGAGGTAGCTATGTAGGTTTCAACCTGTGTGGCTGAGGTATTACGGTTATCATAAAAAACTACGCCAAGATATCCTGTCGCAGGATCGCAGGTAATCCAGGGTAGATAAGCCTGTTTTCCGACGCCGGAAGGGCCCTGATTGATGCGGATGGGTGTCGACCATGTGTTTCCCTGGTCCGTTGAACGAATCATGTAGCAATCAATGTCACTGCCGGTATTCTGTCCAGGAACTCCGTGGTTGGTCCATACTATATAAATCCATCCTCTGCGGGGTCCATTGCTTTTATCGACAGCCATACTTGGGAATGAATTGACACGCATGTTTGGGGTTACTCCTGAATTCCGGATCCCCTTCAGATTGGTTATGGCACGGATTGCCGGTGCATAAGTGATTCCTCCATCCGTGGATTTACAGAATCCGATTGCTTTTTCATCCGAAGGCCAGCTGTCATAAATGGTCCATGCTATATACACTTCACCGTTCGGACCGGTTTGAATATTAACTCCCTGGTTATGGCTTCCCGCATTTACCGCAGTACTTACTGTTACCGGGGATTCCCAGGATGTTGCCTGGGTAATGGAACGGGAAACCTGAATCTGGTTGTCGGCAGAACCTCCGAAGGAAGTCCATGCATCGTAAAGATTTCCGACATAAGGACTGGATGATGAGTTGTCGATCATCATGTGATTTTTATCCAGCAAACTGTTAAAACCTGAAGGACAGGGCGCAACCTGAATTTGAGACCATGTGGCACCCTGATTTGTAGACCAGGAAACACTCTGACCTCCGGGATTATTAATATATCCGATATACCATGTACCGGAAAGACTTATTGCTGTAGTCGGGTCACCGCTATTGCTCTGGCCTGCACCTTCTTCTGTGCCTGTCCAGCTTTCCCCTTCCGTATTGCTGAAATACCAGTCGGCTCCATTTACATTCCCGTTGCTGGGATTGGGTGTGGAGTTATTTGAGTTTAGCAATTTACCATCAACAGGAGGAGCATAGATCGAGTTTTCACTTTGTGTTGAATTCGTTTCATTAGTAACCGGAACATCCGGGGAGTCATCTATTAGGACTCCTTTATTCGTATATACTTTTGATCCCGTATTTATTGCCTGGGGAATACGTACAACAGGCTGAACAGGAACCAGGCCCAGTTGTACCATCCTTTGCCAGTAACCCATATTATCAACCCGGGTATTCACCTTAAAATCAGGAGGGGGAAGTTTGGACTTTTGCTGGCTGAATGCTGTAATACCTGTAAAAGATAGTATAGCAATAAGAAAAGCAAGGTAAAGGTTTTTCTTCATATCGATTTTTTTAAAGATTTTTTCGCAGAGCGTTTGGCTTCAAAGTTATTTATTTTTTTATTTCAAATTCTTTGGTTTTGATAAAAATGTACTTATTTATATGAATGAAATATGTATCTGTATAACAATATGTATTTTATTGTTTTTTAACATCTGTTTTATAAAGGGCTATCTTCTAATTTGTTATTTTTGTCAGGAGAGAAAAGATTCCTGGTGAAAAAGCTGAAAAATGCATTGGCCCTGTTTCTTATTCCGGTTTTTCTTTTTGGAACTGTCGGAATAACTGTTTTTCACCATGAATGTCTTTCTGCAAACCGGATTGAAAACCGGATATTCCCTGAGATTTTTAAATCAAACGAAAAATCATGCTGCTGCGAAGAAGAAACTGCACAGGTTCGTCATGATGTAACCTCTCTGGGATATGATTCACCGGATTGCTGCAGAACTTTTCATTTATACATGAAAGCCGATTTCCTTGCAATCAGTAAGATTGTAATGCCTGAAAATCCGGTTCCTGCCGTTTTACCCTGTCCTCAACAGAATCTGTTCCGGATTGAAAAGCAGATTCATCCTGATATTATCGATAAATATTTTTCTGATCCATCACCTCCTCCGTCAGGTAAAATTCTTATTCATCTTATTCACCAGATCCGAATTCCCGTTTCGGATCATTATCTTGCCTGAATTACGATCCTTTTTTTTCAGAGAACGGGTTTCTGTTCCCTTTGAAAATCGAAATGTATGTCATGTATCGTGTTGTATGTAAAATCGTAAACCGCAAATAAGATGAATTCTCATAAAAAAATTTTATTTCTTTTTATTCTTTTCCTTTTCTCTAACCACCTTCTTTCTCAATCTGTTTCCGGATTGGTTTATGAGAAAGCAGACAATGGTTCTCGAAGTCCATTGCCGGGAGCTAATGTATTCTGGATAGGTACAACGAAAGGGACTTATACCGATTCAAAAGGGAAATTCACAATTTCCCGGCAGGGGATTTCTGATAACAGGCTGGTTGTCAGTTTAATCGGATATGAAAAGGATACTATTGATTCTCCCGCAAATCGTTCACGTCTTGAAATCCTTTTGAAAAAAGGCAATCAGGCACTTTCAGAAGTAGAAATAAAAGATAAAAAGGACGATTCCTTTATCTCGAAACTGAATGCCCGGCAAACTCAGGTGATTAACGTCGGAGAATTGCAACGTGCAGCCTGCTGCAACCTGGCTGAAAGCTTTGAAACCAATGCTTCTGTAGATGTTTCATACAGTGACGCCGTTACCGGAGCAAAACAGATCCAGCTTCTTGGTTTATCAGGTATTTACAGTCAGATCATGACAGAAAATATTCCTCTTATCCGTGGGCTTGCCAGCACATTCGGCTTGAATTATATTCCGGGATCCTGGATGGAATCCATCCAAATCTCGAAAGGTACGGCTTCTGTCGTAAACGGTTATGAATCTACTACCGGACAAATCAATGTGGAATATAAGAAACCGGAAAACGACGAGAAACTTTACATCAATGTTTTCGGCAACAGCAACGCAAGGCTTGAAGGGAATGCAGATGCTTCTTTGAAATTGAATGATAAGCTGAGTACTATGATCCTGCTTCACGGTGATTATTTCAATTCGAAATTTGACAAAAACAAGGATGGATTTATGGATCTTCCCCGCTTGAAATCCATCAACCTGTTCAACCGTTGGGATTATATCAATCCCGGGAAAATGGTTTCAAAATTCGGTATTAAAATTCTGGACGAAGATCGTTCCGGCGGTCAGATGTCATTCGATCCGGAACATCAGGAATCTGACACTACGGGTATCAGTACCGGCAATAAACCGTATGGATTTGGAATCCATACCCGCAGAATGGAAGGATTCTGGAAAAATGGATTTTTTATTCCCAATCATCCGGAAACAAGCATAGGTCTGATTATCTCCGCAATCAATCATGAACAACATGGATTTTACGGAATCAACCAATACAGTGGCCATGAGCAAACCCTTTATGCAAACCTTATTCTTACGACCTCTTTCCTGAATAACAAGCATAAGATCTCTGCAGGAATGAGTTATATGCTGGATTCTTATCATGAACATTATCTTCAAAATCAGCTCCAATACGATTATCAGGTATTCGGGGGAAATTCGGATACATCTCTTTTTATTCTTTATAAGGATAATAAAAAAGATTTTGTCATGAATCGCACAGAATGGGTTCCGGGTGCATTTTTTGAATATACCCTGAACTTGTGGAATAAAGTTACTGTGATTGCCGGTCTTCGCGGAGATTACGATAATTTGTGGGGCTTTTTCATGACGCCAAGGATGCATGTTCATTATAAAATCAATGAAACGACCTCTTTCCGTGCTTCGGCAGGTATGGGATATCGTACGGCAAACATATTGGCTGAAAACAGCTCCTGGTTCCTGAGTCAACGTACATTTGTTATTTCAGATGATCTGAAACAGGAAAAAGCCTGGAATTACGGGATTAATTTTACAAAGGAGTTTAAAGCTTTTCAAAACAAGGCAACTCTCGAAATGGATGTTTACCAGACACGTTTTCTGAACCAGGTCGTTGTGGATGCCGACAGCCTTGCCGGTTCATTGCTTTTTTATAATCTGAATGGGAAATCCTTTGCAACCAGTTACCAGGTCCAGGTGATAATGGAACCGGTGAAACGGTTTAATGTGACATTGGCATTCAGAATCAATGATGTCAAAATGGACATTGGAGGAGAGCTTCGTGAAAAACCATTTGTCAACCTTTATAAAGGTTTAATTACATTGTCGTATGCAACAAAATTTGAAAGATGGAAGTTCGATTTAACAAGTCAGTTTAATGGTCCGTCCCGTCTCCCGGATTCAAAAAAAATGCCTTCAGAATTTCAACAACCTGCCCATTCACCTTTTTATATACAATTATTGGGACAGGTGACAAGGAAATATAAATATTTCGAACTTTACATCGGCGGAGAGAACCTGACCAACTACACCCAGGATGCCCGGATTATCGAATCGCAGTATCCATATCATACTCATTTTGATGCATCCATGATCTGGGGACCGGTTACAGGAGTCGATATCTACGCAGGAGTGAGGTTTATACTGAAATGATAAGAAATGTAAATCGTAAATTATAAAAGTTATCAAAAATGAGTTACAAAAAAGTAATTGCAACGATCACCCTTTTGCTGGCCATTTCAGTCGGTTTGCTGGCACAGACGGCAAAATCGGAAACTGTAAAAATTAAAACTTCTGCAGTTTGCAGTCAATGTAAGGAAAGGATTGAAAAGGGACTGGCTTTTGAAAAGGGGATTAAGGACGTTGATCTTGATGTAATGACAAAGATTGCAACAGTCCGGTATAATCCTTTAAAAACCACTCCGGATGCGATCCGGAGAGCTATTTCAAAATTGGGTTATGATGCCGATGAAGTGAAAGCGGACCCCAAAGCATATGAAAAATTGCCAAAGTGCTGTAAGAAGGATACTGTTAAACATTAAGGATAACGTTTTTTCAGTGCCCCTAAAAAAGGTCACGATTTATAACTTTTTTAATAATGTATAAAAATTTAACTGCCTGTATTATTTCTTTATGCCTTGTCAGCAGCGTTTTTGGACAGAAAAAGGATGATCGTATTCAAAAGATCATATCTCAGATGACTCTGAAAGAAAAAGTTCTCCAGATGCAAAATGATGCACCGGCTATTCCACGACTTGGGATTCCTGCTTATAACTGGTGGAATGAATGCCTTCATGGTGTGGCAAGAAATGGCGTGGCTACTGTATTTCCGCAGGCAATCGGAATGTCTGCTACCTGGGATCCGGAATTGATAAAGGAAGAAGCAGATATTATTTCCACAGAAGCAAGGGCAAAGCACAATGAAGCCATGAAGAACGGGAAGAGCGGTATTTATCAGGGACTTACCTTTTGGTCACCAAATATCAATATTTTCCGGGATCCCCGATGGGGCAGAGGGCAGGAAACCTATGGTGAAGATCCCTATCTTACCGGCAGGATCGGCGTAGCTTTTGTTAAAGGTCTCCAGGGCGATAACCCGGAATACTATAAAATAATTTCTACTCCCAAGCATCTTGCTGTTCACAGCGGTCCGGAACCTCTCCGGCATACTATTGATACCTGGTGCAGCGAAACGGATCTTTATGAAACGTATCTTCCGGCATTTGAGGCCCTTATTCGTGAAGGAAAGGCTGCGTCGGTTATGGGAGCTTACAATCGTTTCTGGAATGTTCCCTGTTGTGCAAGCGATCTGCTTTTAGACCAGATTCTCAGGAAAAAATGGGGATTTGACGGTTATGTGGTCACCGATTGCGGTGCAATCTGGGATATTTTCGTAGAACATAAATTGGTTCCAACTCAGGAAAAAGCATCTGTTTTGGGAGTAAAAGCCGGTTGCGATCTTACTTGCGGAGATGAATTCGGGAGCCTGGATACGGCTGTAGTTGACGGATATATTTCCGAAAAGTTGATAGACCGTGCCATAACCCGCTTGTTTACAGCCAGAGCGAAATTGGGAATGTTTGATCCAGACAGTCTGGTGCCTTACTCAAAAATAACGATCAGTGAGAATGACCGCGACGAAAGCCGGCAATTGGCAAAACAAGTCGCCCTTGAAAGTATGGTCCTCTTAAAAAATGAAGGCAATGTTTTGCCTCTCTCAAAAATGTTTCACACCTTGGCAGTAATTGGCCCTTATGCGGATAAAAAAAATGTGCTGCTTGGAAATTATAACGGAGAACCTTCTCATCCGGTGACTTTGTTGCAGGGAATCCGGAACCGGGCAGGAAGTTCAATAAAAGTAATATATGCCGAAGGGGTAATTCCCTTTGAAGATACCTTGCGAAGCATCAGGTATTTTAAAGACAGTACGTCATTTTCAGATCTTGAGAAAGAAGCTCTTCGGGCAGCCCGGAAATCGGATGCTGTCATTTTTATTGGAGGAATCTCTCCCGACCTGGAAGGAGAGGCGTTAAATTTAAAAATGCCCGGTTTTCTTGGAGGCGACCGTACTACCCTGGATTTGCCTGAAAATCAACAGCGATTGCTTAAAAAACTCAGGGATACCGGGAAACCGATTATTCTCGTTCTGACCGGTGGAGGTGCATTTTCCGTTAACTGGGCTGATAGTAATCTTCCCGCTATACTGGATATATGGTATCCCGGTGAAGAAGGCGGCAATGCTCTTGCAGCAATCCTGTTTGGAGATTACAATCCTGCCGGTCGTTTACCGGTTACTTTTTACAAGTCAGTCAATGATCTTCCTCCATTTGAAAATTATGCCATGAAAGGTAGAACATACCGCTATTATAGCGGAAAACCTTTATATGCATTTGGACATGGACTAAGCTATTCACATTTTAATTACATATCGGTTCTCCCTTCAATAAAAGAAGTGAAACCGTCGGATACCCTGAATTTAAAAATCACGCTGAAAAATACCGGTAACTTTGACGGTGACGAAGTGATTCAGGTATATGTCCGTCATTCCGGAGATGTCGATCCAAGGCCTATCCGGTCATTAAAGGCTTTCCATCGTGTACATTTTATAAAAGGAGAGGAGAAGATCGTAAAAATCCCGCTGGTTATCCATGATCTCCGGGTTTATGACCCGGAATCAGGGGATTATATCCTGAGATCCGGGGAATATGAGATTGAAATAGGGGCTGCTTCGGATGATATCAGACTGAAGACTTCAATTTATGTTCAGTAAGACAATGATTGGAAATTTCTAATTAACCTAATTGACCTAATTGACCTAATCAAATCCCAAAAAACAAATCCTACTACCAACATTCCAAATGATAGATTTATTGGGATTTATAAATTGGAGCTTGATTAGAAATTAGGTCAATTAGGTCAATTAGATCAATTAGATCAATAAGGTCAATTAAAAAAAAAAGCTGCTCTGAAAAGCAGCTTTTTTTTAATGTTATTTTTTCCTCGACGTCTTCTTCGCTCTTTTTTGTTTGATCACTGCATGAGCAGCGGCAAGGCGGGCGATAGGCACGCGGAAAGGAGAGCAGCTGACGTAGTTGAATCCAAGGGAATGGCAGAATTCGACCGATGAAGGTTCTCCGCCATGTTCACCGCAAATACCGATTTCGAGGTCTTTACGGGTTTTACGTCCTTTTTCGACAGCCAGAGCCATAAGTTGACCGACTCCTTCGAAATCGATGACCTGGAACGGGTCAACCGGAAGAACTTTTTTATTCAGATATTCCGGCAGGAAACTTCCGATATCATCACGGGAGAATCCGAAACTCATCTGGGTCAGGTCATTTGTACCGAAAGAGAAGAACTGTGCTACGTTAGCAATCTTATCGGCAGTCAGTGCAGCTCTTGGAATTTCAATCATGGTTCCTACCATGTGGCGGATTTCCTTCATGTTGAACTTGCTGCAAACTTCTGCATATACCCTTTTGATAATCTCATACTGGTTATCAAGCTCTTTCTGAGCACAGGTCACGGGGATCATAATTTCCGGGAACGGATTCTTCTTTTCGAGAATAAGTTCTGCGGTAGCTTCAAAGATAGCTCTCACCTGCATTTCGGTGATTTCGGGATAGGTGATGCCAAGACGCACACCACGATGGCCCATCATTGGGTTGGTTTCGTGAAGAGCATCCGCACGCTTGTCGAATTCTTCCATTGAAATGCCAAGACTTTCAGCAATTTTATGGCGTCCTTCCATCTGCTTCGGAATGAATTCATGCAGAGGAGGATCCAGAGTACGGATCGTCACAGGGAATCCGTCCATAGCTTCAAGAGTGATCTTGATATTTGATTTGACATAGGGGAAGAGTTCATCCAGCGCTTTCCGGCGTTCAGTTTCCGTCTTGGAGGCGATCATTTTCCGAAGCAGGAATAACGGTTTATCTGCATTTTTCCCGTAGAACATATGTTCGGTACGGAACAGACCGATTCCTTCAGCTCCAAATGCACGTGCTTTGGCTGCATCTTCAGGGGTATCGGCATTGGTACGGATTTTCATCGTTCTGACCTGGTCGCAGAGTTTCATGAAAGCCTGGAAATCCGGGTTTTCCTCAGCGGCTTTGATCATATTGATTTTCCCGTTATAAACATATCCTTTGGATCCGTTCAGCGAGATATAATCGCCTTCTTTCAGAACAATATTGTCACCGGTAATCGTTTTGGTCGCGGCATCAATTTTCAGCGTTCCGGCTCCAACGATGCAGCATTTACCCCAACCACGGGCAACAAGAGCTGCATGACTGGTCATACCGCCACGTGCGGTAAGAATAGCATAAGCAGCACGCATACCTTCAATGTCTTCAGGATTGGTTTCTTCCCTGGCAAGAATTACATTTTTACCTTCTTTTGCCCATTTTACAGCTTCCTCGGAAGTGAAAACAATCTGTCCGGTTGCTCCACCAGGACCGGCTGGAAGACCTTTGGCCATCGGTTTGATATTCTTTTCAGCCACAGGGTCAAGAATCGGGTGGAGTAATTCATCAAGCTGAGAAGGTTCAACACGAATTACAGCTTCTTCAATGTTGATCAGATTTTCGCTGTACATATCAAGAGCCATCTTTACAGCAGCAGGACCATTGCGTTTTCCGACGCGGCACTGAAGCATATAGAGCTTGCCTTCCTGGATAGTGAATTCGATATCCAGCATGTTATGATAATGCTTTTCAAGCTTTTGCTGAACTTTGTTCAATTCCTTGTAAACCTTCGGCATGGAGGTTTCCAGTGAAGGAAGATGACGGGTCTGTTCGTTTTTCCCGATTTCATTAATGGGATTCGGGGTCCGGATACCAGCTACGACGTCTTCGCCCTGAGCATTCGGCAACCATTCTCCATAGAAATAATTTTCTCCGGTAGCCGGGTTACGTGTAAAGGCTACACCTGTTGCAGAGGTGTCACCCATGTTCCCGAATACCATGGACTGGACATTAAAAGCTGTTCCCCAATCATCAGGAATATTTTCGAACTGACGATAGGAAATAGCACGTTTTCCCATCCAGCTCTGGAAAACAGCACCGATAGCACCCCACAACTGTTCCATTGCATCTTCCGGGAATGGACGGCCTAATACTTCAAGTACTTTCTTCTTGTAAATTTCAATAAGTTCTTTCAGGTCATTTTCAGTCAATTGAGTATCACTGTAATAACCTTTCAGTTCTTTCATTTTATGCAGCTCTTTTTCAAGCTGGACTCTGACACCCATGCCGTCTTTTGGCTCGATGCCAGCTGCTTTTTCCATAACGACATCTGAATACATCTGGATCAGACGACGCTGGGAATCATAGACAAATCTTGCATTATTGTTTTTACGAATGAGGGCTTCACGGGTGATATTATTTAAGCCAACATTCAGAACGGTTTCCATCATGCCCGGCATAGAAGCTCTTGCTCCGGAACGTACAGAAACCAGGAGTGGATTGTTCGAATCGCCAAATATAGCGCCCATTTCATTTTCTGTTCTTGCTAATGCAGATTTTATCTGCTCCTGCAATTCAGCGGGATAGTTTTTGTTGTTCTGATAGTAAGCAGTGCAGACTTCTGTTGTAATTGTAAAACCAGCTGGCACTGGTAAGCCAATGTTGACCATTTCGGCAAGATTGGCGCCTTTTCCACCAAGAAGGTTCTTCATCTTGGCATCCCCTTCGGCCTTTTTTCCTCCAAAGAAGTATACGTACTTTTTCAGATTCGCATCTTGTGTCATAAAATAATGTTTAAATAGTTGATAATCTTTATAAAAAGAAAATTTTTTCTGGAGCGGCAAAAGTACGAAAAAAAATACGGAAAACCCCTTTAGTTACCTGTTAAATAATTATTAATAATTAAGAGGTCCGATATTTCCCATGTTCCAGAGAATCCATTGCTGACGACCGGAAATGTATGAGGTTGGGTGGGCAGGACTCCATTTTCGGGGATTGGGTAATACAGCAGCGATCAATGCAGACTCCTCAGCAGTAAGCGACGAGGCATGTTTTCCGAAGTATGTTTCGGCTGCAGCTTCTGCGCCATAAATCCCATCGCCGGTTTCGATGACATTCAGATAAACCTCAAGGATCCGCTTTTTACTCCAGAATGTTTCTATGAGAAAAGTAAAATATGTTTCAAATCCCTTTCTGACCCAGGTACGATCTGGCCAGAGGAATACATTCTTTGCAGTTTGTTGCGAAATAGTACTGGCACCGCGGATTTTCTTTCCTTTTTTTGCTGCATTGTAATCTCTCGCTTTTTCGATGGCTTCGAAATCAAATCCGTTATGCCTCATGAAATTATTATCTTCTGATGCAACAACAGCCCTGGGAAGGCTTTTCGAAATCTGATCCAGTCCAACCCAACTCTTCTTAAGCCTTTCTGGTTTACCACTGACAAGCTGATCTCCTAACCGGATCACCATCAGTGGAGTAATCGGCGGGTTTACAAATTTATAGAGTAAAGTGAAAAATAAACTCGAGATAATAAAAATCAGGAATAATATCCAAATGAATTTCCAAAGCCGTTTAAAGAATTTTTTCAAAACCGGATTGTTTTGCTGTCAGAATGTCTCGTATATATCGGATTTTGGTGCAAATTTAAGTTTTTTTTATAACTTTGAAGGCTATACACACGAACAACACTATTCATGAGCAATTTTATTGGTATCCGTCATGAGGATAAATATCCTCTGGAAACTCGCGTTCCTCTTACCCCAAAACATGTCGAATGGCTGGTAAATCACAAAAAACTGGATATTGTAGTCCAGTCCTGTGATAAAAGGATTTTTAAAGATGAAGAATATGTGAATGCGGGAGCAAAGGTAGCCGACAACCTTAAAGAATGTTCTGTGATCTTTGGGGTCAAGGAAATCCCGATTGAAGTATTTGAACCGGAAAAAACCTATGTCTTCTTTTCCCATGTTATCAAAGGACAACCTTATAATATGCCGATGCTCCGTCGCATGATGGAAAAGAAATGCAATCTGATCGATTATGAAAAGATTGTGGATGAACAAGGGAAAAGACTGATCTTTTTTGGTAAATATGCCGGATTTGCCGGAATGATCAATACCCTTTGGGCTTTGGGCCTGCGACTGAAAGAACAGGGATATACGACGAACCTTCTGAAACTGAAACAAGCTCACAAGTACCATTCAATGAAAGAAGCAGTTGATGATATTTCTTCTATCGGCCAGATCATTGCTGAAAAAGGGATATCTAATACTGTTCGTCCATTTGTTATCGCGTTTGCTGGTTATGGGAATGTATCCCAGGGCGCTCAGCAGATTGCCGGTTTTTTACCCATTAAAGAAATAAGCCCTGAAAAATTGCTTGCGTTGCATAACAGGAAAATGCTTCCCGATAATATTGTTTATAAAGTTGTATTTCATGAAGAAGATCTTTATGAACATGTCGACGGACGTCCATTTGACCTGCATGAATATTACACTCATCCCGAGAATTTCCGTTCAAAGTTTGAGAAATATCTTCCTTTCATTAATGTCCTGATTAATTGTGTTTACTGGGATCACCGCTATCCGCGGCTCGTAACAAAGGATTATCTTGAAAAAGCATTTAAAAAAGGAAATCTTCGCCTTACTGTAGTTGGTGATATAAGTTGTGATGTGGAAGGCTCCATCGAATGTACCCTGAAACCCACAACGATTGATGATCCGATTTTTGTCTATAATCCGGAATCCCGCACGATTAAAATGGGTTGCGAAGGACCTGGATTGCAGGTCATGTCGGTAGATATACTCCCTGCTGAATTACCCAGGGATTCCTCCACGGGTTTTGGCGATGTACTGGTCAATTTTGTCAAAGCTATTGCTGATGCCGATTTCTCTGATAATTTTGAAGACCTGGATCTGCCTAAACCTATTAAAAAAGGATTGATCCTTCACCGGGGTGAGCTTACCCCTGATTATCAATATCTTTCAGAATATTTGTTTAAATAGTCTATCTGATTTTTTACTTGAAAATAAAAATCTTCTAATATGAAAAAGATCCTTATCCTGGGCTCTGGCCTTGTGGCTCATCCGATGATCGACTACCTTCTCAGCAAAGGTTATTCTATTGTTGTCGCTTCCAATACCCCTGACCGGGCAGAAAAAATGATAGCCGGCAATCCGAATGGTGTTTCCCTGAATTGGGAAGCCGATGATGAACAAAAACTAGACTCTTTGGTGGCTGACTGCGACCTGGTCGTAAGCCTTTTACCCTATGTGTTTCATCCACGTGTTGCCCGACATTGCCTGAAAAACCGGAAACATCTGGTAACGGCTTCTTATGCAAAAGCTGAAATGAAAGCATTAGATAAAGAAGCCCGGGAAAAAGGAGTGATCCTGTTAAATGAAATGGGATTGGATCCTGGTATCGACCATATGTCATCCATGAGGATCATTGATCAGATTCACGGAAAAGGCGGTGCTGTTCTTGA
>JAUZOW010000110.1 GCA_030706225.1 Bacteroidota bacterium
ACAGTAACTCAGAGGAGGTTGTTGAACGAAAATCAGGGTTTGTGGGTCTCTCAATTCATTCATAGAAACCGGCGAAGTGCTTGCAGAAACATTATACCACCAGGTATTTATTGTATTCAGGTTACCGAAACCGCCTCCGGAGTCAACCCGTTTACATATTTAATGGTGAATGTTACCAGAATGTTATTGGGAACATCTACACCTGCTCCGTCTTTTCCATCCCAGGTAAGCAGGTTTTCTCCGGTAGTAACGCTTGTGGTCAGCACGCGGGTGGTATACGGAGAAGGGAATGACAGATCTATTTCCACATTCCCGGCTTTATTTACATTGACATGAAACAAGATGGAACCATCATTGCAGTTACCTTCGCCCCAGGGATTCGGAGGCACAATCTGACCAAGCACCACGGCATGGGGAAATAAAACAGAATCGGGAGAGTTAAGGAATTCAAGATATTCCGGCATATAAGCCTGTTGATGGTAAAGAGATTTTCTGTCGGAAGTGAAATTTCCAGTATTGGCGCATCCCCATTGATTGCAGAACTGAACCCAGACTCCGCCGTTCATGTCGCTGAAAGCTGCCGAAGTGATGATACTGTCGACCGAATAAACATAATTTGTTCCGGAATAGTTATTGGATTCCTGGAATTGCCATGCTTTTGAATAAAGCCTTCCCAGCTTGACTTTGGATGCGACAGAATCATATACCGTCAGATCAAAACAACCGTAAATTGAAAACTGGGTTCTTGCTCCGTTTCCCATTAGGTTGCAATGATTGGTAAAATCATTACACAGGAAAATAGATGTATTATAAGTGGAAACATATATTTCTTTGGACCCTTCGGGATGGCCTTCCGAGAAAAGAGGAAATATGAAAAGAGCAAGAAAAAAGGCTGGAAAAGATACAGTTTTTCCTTTCATAGGATAAGAATATCTTAATTGATGCCAGGTTTTTTATCGTAACAGGTTCCAACGTGCAAACTCACGGTAAAGATAATATATAAAGTGAAATTTTTTTAGAAAAAAATAGGTGAATTAGAATATTATGCCGGTGAATTCGGGTATGCTGCTTATTTTTTCCGTTTGATTTCATCGAGCCATTCTTTCTTTTTTTCAGATTCACGGCACCGGTCAAGATAATAGACAGCGCTGTCTTTTTGCCCGAGGGTATAATAAATCGCGGAAAGATTGAATTTAGCGTCATCAAAATAAGGATCCAGGTCAATACTTTTCAGTAATAGCGATTTTCCCTCAATGATTTTATGTTGATTGAACAAAGTAATTCCGTAGTCATTCAGAACCCTGACTTCATAAGGCGTGTATCGAATCGCTCTCCGGAAGCCATCCGATGCAGCATCCAGATTCCCGGTCCTGTATTGTGCAACTCCTTCAAACCAGGCTATCGGTAATGTATTTGGGGTAATATGATAAAAAATATTTTCAGCTTTTCTGCAGTCACGGATAACTTCCATATCGTTTTTATGTTCTTCATGGAAAATTTTCAGGGTATAATATTCTCCATATGTACGGGCAACACCTGTGAACAGGGAAAGCAGCAGGAGTGGAATCATGATAAACAGGGACAGAGCTGATGAAATCCTCTCTGAATGCTTTACGATTGTATCCGGAGTCGGGCATCCTGCCGTGAGAAATGCCATAAGGGAAAATAATACAACGATATGTTCCATTCGCCGGAAGGGAAAATCGAAGCATGCAAAAAGACAGAAGCCAACCAGGAAACAAGCGTCAACAGCCAGAGAAAAAGGAGGAGCCCGGCGGGATGAAAACATCTGCAGGAGGATTTTTCCCGGCGGGATGAAAAACACTAACAAAGCGAGGATGAATCCTGTAATTCCCAATTCCGACAAAATCCCGATCCATTCATTATGAGGCTGGCTGTAAGTATAATTTTTTATCGTGTGTTCAGGATTCACAGGTTTTTTACAGGAAGGGACGGCCAGACGCCAATTTCCGGCACCTATTCCGCAAAAAGGGTGAGAACGAATCAGGCAAAAGGATTTTTCCCAGAAAATATACCGGAGGTTGGCATTTTCATAATAATCTTCTGCATAATAGAATTCCGGTATATGTTTGAGATCGCCCTGCATGGCTTCAAGTCTTTTTCTGGAATTCTCTGCTTCCAGGCTTTCATGGGATCTGAGATAATTCCAGACAAGGACTTTGCTTAAGAAATAGTTTTTTCTTGTCGTATCGAGAGAAGAGTAGAAGACAAGGACAGCCAGGAAAAGGATGATAAGTGAGAGAGATCCTGTAATGATGTTTTTACGGGTGTAAATCCCGGAATATTTTATGACTGAAATTATAAGAAGGAGAACGAAACCCGCCAGGATGCCCAGTAAAGCAGCTCTGCTTTGAATGATGATGATAAAGAATGCGGAAAGGATTCCGGCTGCAACAGAAAGATATTTCCAGAAACCTTTTTGCTGTGAATATCCTGAAAGAACGAATGGCAGGCATAAAAGAAGGAATCCAGAATACAGGTTATTGTTGGCGCAGATGGAGGATATTCTGTAAGGGTCATACCATGGAATCGATGCCATTTTGTAAAATGACAAGCCGAATGAGAAGAACAGGGAGATGAGCAGGATCCGGGTAAAGATAATCCCGAAATAGGGATATGTTTTCCGGAGAGCCCAGATGATCAGGAATACAGTAAATCCTGAAAATACCATTTGTGATTGCATCAGGGCTTCAGAGGGGGCAATGGACCAAAGGCAGCTAGCCAGGCTCCAAAGATAGAAAAGCAGGAAAAGAATGACATAACTTGTACTTCCCGGGAAAATCTTTTTCCGGATTCCGGTAAAAAAGGTGACGAGGAGCAAAAGATTAAGGGCTATGAACCGTGGCAGAAAAGTGCTGTCGACAAGAATTTCGGAACGTACCAGGCAGGTTACAAATACAAGCCAGAAAGTGAACAGGTATAAAAAGATGGTTTTCCTGCTTTTCATTCAGTCAGTTTGCAGGTTGATGAAGATTTTACCAGAAAGTAATGATTGCGCATCCTCCTTCTCCATATTTAGGTACGGTTGCTGAATATCCGGTCAGGGAGCCTCCGGTTCCGGGTCTTGATGTCAGGAAGCGTTCATAGATATAAGATCTTGGTAAACCCATGAATACGTCGAGGATATTGCTGTTTGAAACATTAGAATACCCCGTGATTGTACCTATGCTGGATGTTCCGGCATTTCCGTTGATCGTATATACGTAAAAGCTTCCTCTTTTTCCTCCCGATCCTCCGGCGGCTTTCAAATTCCCGAACCAGGTGTCGCCTCCGTTCCCGCCGTCGCTGTCTCCGTACCAGGTTGGATAGTAGTAATACGCATTGTTTCCTGCATATCCACCTGCACCGATGATCACTGAATACTGCTGTCCGGGTGCGACTGACATTTCCTGTTCAGAATATCCCCCGCTTCCTCCATCTCCGCCGTTATTCAAATTATATGAATATGAATAAGCTCCTGCTCCGCCACCTCCACCGGCAGCGCCCCACAGTTCTACCTTAAGCTTTGACACATTGGAAGGGACCATCCATTGCTGGGAACTGGTGAGGATGACTTTATTATTCAGTACGCTGGATTCGTTGATAATATAGGGGTTGGAATTCGTTCCGGAACCGGAAACGATGATATTGGTCCCCCCCAGAACCTTTGTTTCAGAGCCGTCGGTGACGGGCTTATTGGTCAAATCGTTATAATCTCCGCTGAAACCGTTACCTGCTTTTTCGCAATATAATGCATACGGTACACTCAGAAGCTGGTTTACGCTGGTCACTGAATAGTTTGTACCTCCCAACGGGTCAATCTCAGTACGAATGAAATAAGGGCCGTCAGCCCATTCGATGGAGGAAAAGCTACCGATTGCAATACCACCTCCGATTTCAAAGGAAACCAATCCGTTGATATTGGACATTACATTGTGGGTTTCCATATAGACTTCATTCCCGCTGGATGATCCCTTGAGGATTGTGACCCGGATCCCTACAGGAGAAGCCTGAATCAGTTTCCCGGAGGAATTTCGTATAATAGCCTGGTAACTTATCTTTTGCGGGGATTGGGCGAAGAGGCATAGACTGACTGCCAGCATCGTCAGTAAGAGTATAGTATGTCTCATTTCTTCACTATTTTGAAAACCTTAACAGGATTATTTTCTTTATAAACAGTCAGGATGTAAATCCCGCTTGTAAAGCTTTTCAGAGGAACAACCGTTTCTTTTCCGCTGATTTGGAAATCAAGCAACCTTTTGCCTTCGGGAGTCGATAGCTTGCCGATCATACCGGAAATTTCTGTAAGAGGTATGGAGAGCGTAACAAAATCTTCAGCCGGGTTCGGGGATATTTTACATTCCAGCGTCACTTCCTTTTCATTTTCAATACCCCAGACTACATAAATGCCATAGGGTTGCTGGACTCCTTCGGTTATCGAATTATTTTGGCCGAATGAAACCTGGTAAACAACTTGTCCTACCGAATACGTAAAGGTTCCGTCATTTGCTGATACCGATCCCCCGGTAGTCAGAACGGACTGCTGGGCATTACCGGAGAAGCATATTAAACAAAAAAGGAAAGCAGTCGGAAGAAAAAGCCTCATAGATGCAGGTTTTGCTTGATGATTAATTTTCCATATCCAAATTTACATAAAAAATTGTCAGATTTAAATTTACAAAAATTTTTAAGGAAAAATTTTGATTACAGCATGAACTGATTTTTTCATGTCATTTTCATTTTCATTTGATTAATTTTGATATGAGAACATCTTTGTAAAATATCGTACGCTTTTGATACCTCGTTGCTCTGCGGCAAGGAGGTTCAATCCGGTAAGAAACGAAGTTTATAAACGGAAGGGTATTTAAAAAAGATCATATGAAAAGCTGTACAATACTTTTGATGACGGTATTTTTATTTACGGCTAATGCCGTTGTACCACAGAGTCATGAATTCATCTCGCACGGAAAGATTGATTATCCCCTGACAACAGGGATAGAGCCTATGCTGGATTCGATTCAGCACGGAGCATTTCTTTTCTTTTTGAATGAAAAGCATCCGGTGAAGGGAATTGTCAAAGACCGTACAACGACTGATTCTCCATGCAGCATTGCTGCAACGGGTTTTGGCATACCCTGCTTTGCGATCGGTGCGGAAAGAAATTGGATAACCCGGGAACAGGCAGCTGAAATTACACTCCAGATCCTGCAGTTCTTTATTTCTTCGGATCAAAGTGCAAATGTAAGCGCGACCGGATACAAAGGATTTTATTATCACTTTCTGAAGATGGATACCGGAACCCGGAAGTGGGATTGTGAGCTTTCCTCTGTAGATACGGGTATTCTGATGATGGGTGTCCTTTTTGCCAGGAATTATTATAACCGGAATAATAAAACGGAAGGACAGATCCGGAAACTGGCAGGGCAGTTGCTTGGGAGGATTGACTGGAATTTTATGAAATTGCCTGCCGGATCCAAATATGCAAATACTTTGTCGATGGCCTGGACACCGGAAAAAGGGCTCGAGGATTTTGGCTGGACCGGCTATAATGAAGCACTTTTCCTTTATGTTCTTGCTGCCGGAAGCGGATTGAAAGATGCGGAACAAAGCTATAAATCGTGGCTTTCGACATACAAGTGGTATACTCCTTACGAAGGGTGTGCACATGTGGCATTTCCTCCTTTATTTGGTCATCAGTTTTCCTCCTGTTTTATTGATTTCCGTGGAATTGCCGATTCATTTATGAGGGAAAAAGGGATGGATTACTTTGAGAATTCCCGCCGTGCCACCTATGTTCAACGAATGTATGCTTCGGATAATCCCCACAAATGGGATGGCTATGATTCGTTTTGCTGGGGAGTAACGGCAAGCGACGGCCCCCCGGAATCGCTCAATTTTGATGATAAGAAATTCCTGGGGTATGCCGGCAGAGGAACAAGCGGGCCTGACTTTAATTATTTTGATGACGGTACCATTGCTCCTTATGCTTCGATTTCTTCCCTGCCGTTTGCTCCTGAAATTGTATTGCCGACAATGGTTTCAATGATGGATAAATATGGGAAAAGATTGTGGGGGAAATACGGGTTGTACGATGCATTCAATCTTACAGCAGGTTGGTTTGATAACGATTACCTTGGCATTGATGACGGTCCGATGATGATCATGATCGAGAATTTCAGGTCAGGATTGGTCTGGAATTATGTAATGAAAGACCCGATCATTCAAAAGGGGTTGAAGATTCTGGACTTTAAAGAGATCAGGTAGATTTTTGAACTTCAAAGTTTATGAGAAAGGTACTTACTGCTTTATTGATTCTTCTGGATACCCTTGCTTTTGCTCAGGTCCGGACCCTGGATGATTTTGAGAGCAAAAAGGGCTGGTCTTTTATACAATCCGACGGTGTGAATCTTAATCTTTCCGTGGATAAAGGATTTTCAGGTAATGCTCTCCGGTTCGATTACGATTTCATCAAAGGTACCGGCTATGGCGGAATCCAAAAATGGTTTCCGATCGATCTTCCCGATAATTATGAATTTTCCTTTTATATCAAGGCCCAATCGCCTGCCAATAACCTGGAGATTAAGTTCATCGACAGTACCGGCAATAATGTATGGTGGGTAAATAACCGGAATTATGAATTTCCCGGAGAGTGGAAAAAAATCATTATCAGGAAGAGAAATATCCATTTTGCATGGGGGCCAACGACAGATCAGAATTTAAAGAGGATCGACCGGATCGAATTTACTGTTTCTTCATATGTGGGTGGTAAAGGCGCCCTCTGGATCGATGATCTGAAATTTGAATCGCTGCCCCCCGAACCACAATCCTATCCGGAACCGGTCATCACAAACTCCTCTTCCGGGAAAGGCCGTTATATCCTGGCTGATTTCAAAACCCGGAGAGAGTTTGGCGGATTGCAGATCTGCTGGAAGAAAAAGGAGTATGCCCGAAATTTTGATGTTCTCCTGTCGATGAACGGGAAACAGTGGGAGAAAGTTTACTCCGTGGCCGACAACCGGAGTGAAACCAGCTTTATCCGGCTTCCCGAAGCGGAGGCAAGATATGTCAGAATAGACCTTTTATCAGGAGGTTCCGTCAAAGGATCCGCGATAACTGGGTTGAAATTCCTGAATATTCAGAATTCAGCCACAATGAATGATTTCCTGATCTATGCTTCGGAAAATTCACCACCGGGAGATTATCCCCGGTATTTTTCTGAACAAGCCTCCTATTGGACTGTTACAGGAGTCAACAATGATGTGAAGGAGGCGCTGATTAACGAAGATGGAATGATTGAAGTGGAAAAAGCCGGGTTTTCCATCGAGCCGATGATCCGGATGAATGATTCACTCTGTAATTGGAGTAATGTTAAATCCAGTCAATCCCTGGGTTCTGCAGATACCGCGAAAGAATTTTCTTTTATCCCGTCGGTAACCTGGGAATGCAGGGGACTTCAGTTTATAACAAGCGTGGAATCCAGCGGTGAGGCAAACACGAATTCAAAACTCGATATCCGGTATTCTTTTAAAAACCTTACGGAACATGCCATTGATTTTTGCTTTTATCTGCTGATCCGCCCATTCCAGGTAAATCCGTATTACCAGTTTCTGAACCTTACCGGTGGCGCAGGAAAGTTATTCTCTGTCAGGGAAACCGGTGAAAGTTCCGTTGCAGCCGATGACAAGTTGGTTCTTTCGCAAAGGAAGTTTGATTCTTTCGGAGCAAGTGTTTTTGATAAAGGTAATATAGTTGATCTCCTCCGTAAGGGAGAAATGCCGGAGAAAATAGCGGCTTCAGATCCTGCAGGTATGGCCAGCGGAATCATGAAATATTCATTCCATCTCAATCCTGGGGAAAGCACCCGTTTTTTTGTAGTTGTTCCATATTATGAAAAGAATGTTCCGAATGAGAAGCTCATTATGGATAATGTTTCCGGAGAGTTTGATGCTGCTGCCCGGTTCTGGAATGAAAAAACAGGACATGTCAGGTTTAATCTTCCGGCATCTGCAAACGGGATTATTAACACATACAGATCCAATCTGGTTTATATTCTGATCAACCGGGATCATGCGGGAATCCAGCCGGGTTCCCGTTCCTACGAACGAAGCTGGATCCGGGATGGATCGCTGACTTCATCGGCTCTTTTAAAATCCGGTATTGTCAGGGAAGTGAAGGATTTCATCGACTGGTATTCGGGTTACCAGTTTGAAAACGGGAAGATTCCCTGTGTGGTGGACAAGAGAGGACCCGATCCTGTTCCGGAAAACGACAGCCATGGAGAATTTATCTATCTGATCCGCGAGTACTTTAACTTTACCCACGATACGGCATTTCTCAGATCGAAGAATCAGAATGTGCTGAAAGCAGTGGATTATATTGAATCACTGATCTCGGAACAGACGACGGATCATTATAAAAACGGAAATGACAGCATCCGTGCATGTTATGGACTTGTTACTGAATCCATCAGTCATGAAGGATATTCCGCAAAGCCCATGCATTCCTACTGGGATGATTTTTTCACGATGAAAGGGTTGAAAGATGCTGCAGAGATACAAAAGATCCTGGGGGAAATGAATACGTATGATCGGATCAGCAAAATACGCAATACATTCATGGAAAATTTATATCAATCGCTGAAGCTGGCAATGAAGACAAAAAAGATCGACTATATTCCCGGTTGTGCAGAACTGGGGGATTTTGATGCCACCTCCACCACAATCGCCCTGACGCCGTGTAATGAGCTGAACAATCTGCCGGAACCTCAGGTCTATAATACTTTTGATAAATATTACGAATTCTTTAAAAACAGGAGGGATGGGAAAGCGGATTGGGTTAATTACACTCCTTATGAAAACCGCCTGATCGGATCCTTTATTATGCTGGATCAGCCGGAAAGAGCGCACGATCTGATCAGCTTTTTCCTGAA
>JAUZOW010000111.1 GCA_030706225.1 Bacteroidota bacterium
AAAGATTGTTCGGACTTCATCATGATAAAATGACTTTACTGGTTATTGGCGGAAGCCTTGGCGCCGGTACCATCAATCACTCCACTTCAGAATGTATTGAAAAAGGGATCACTTCACACGGAATGCAGATTATCTGGCAAACGGGTAAAGCTTATTTTAATACAATGCGTTTAAAATTCCCGAAAGAATCGTACTCTGACGTACATATGTTCCCTTTCATTGATCGTATGGATCTGGCCTATGCTGCAGCGGATATAGTTGTCTCCAGGGCCGGTGCCATTGCCATTTCGGAATTATGCATTGTCGGGAAACCTGCTATTCTGATTCCTTCTCCTAATGTCGCGGAAGATCATCAAACGCACAATGCAGAAGCTTTATCCCGTAAAGGAGCAGCCATTCTGCTTAAAGATCAGGATGCGGAAGCCCGGTTGTTCAGTGTTATTGATAATTTAAGAGAAAATCCCGATCAGAGGGAATCTCTGAAAAATAACATCAAATCACTTGGGATCCGGGATGCAGCAAGCCATATTGCTGAAGAAGCCTTGAAACGAATTAAAAGGAATCCGGTAAAATGACGGATATTTTAAAATATAAATCAGTTTATTTTCTGGGTATCGGTGGTATCGGGATGAGCGCCATTGCCCGGTATTTCAAAATCATGGGAGCTGATATTTCCGGTTATGACCGGACATCTACTCCCCTCACCCGCGAATTGCAATCGGAAGGAATGTCTATTCATTATAAAGATGACATTTCTCTTATACCGGGGAATACCGATCTTGTAATTTACACGCCGGCTATCCCCGCAAATCATTCCGAATTTAAATACCTGCTGGGTAAAAAGATTCCGGTCATGAAGCGGGCAGAAATCCTGGGAATTATAACCCGAAGGACAAAAACCATAGCCATAGCGGGTACTCATGGAAAGACAACTACGACTACTCTGATTGCCCATCTGATGGTTCATTCTGGAAAATCCGTTGTGGCTTTTCTGGGAGGAATTTCAAAAAATTATGGGACAAATCTTATTGTCGCTGACAAACAAGAGATCTCGTCCTCAAAAAATATTGCCTGGATGCCTGAGTATTTTGTAGCAGAAGCAGATGAATATGATCGCTCTTTCTTACAACTTGAGCCGGAAAAAGAAATAGTCAGTTCAGTGGATCCGGATCATCTGGATATCTATGGGAATGTTGCGGATCTCCGGAATTCTTTCCGGAATTTCACTTCCAAAATTCCCTCCGATGGCTGTCTTGTCATGAAACATGGAATCGCACTTACTCCGGACCAGACTTCGGGATACAGGATTCTGACTTACTCCGTGGAGGGTCCAGGTGATTATTCAGCGACAAACATCCGGCATGAAAAAGGAGAATATTGTTTCGACCTTATTACTCCTGAGAAGAAGATCCATGATATTGTTCTCGGATTGCCGGGACGTTTCAACCTGGAAAATGCAATTGCTGCATCCGCCATCGCTCTTCAGACGGGTATTCCGGAATCCACATTAAAAGAAGCACTTGCAACCTATTCCGGGGTTAAACGGAGATTTGATTTCCAAGTAAAGCGGGCCGATTGCGTTTACATTGACGATTATGCACATCATCCGGCTGAGCTTCATGCCAGCATCAGTGCAGCCAGAGAGCTTTATCCGGACAAAAAAATCACCGGAATCTTTCAACCTCATCTTTATACCCGTACACGTGACCTTGCAGATGATTTTGCAAAAAGCCTGGAACTTCTGGATGAGCTGATTCTTATGGATATTTATCCTGCCCGGGAAAAACCGATTCCTGGAATTACTTCTTCCATGCTGCTCGGAAAAGTTAACCTGAAGGAAAAATATCTGATGAACAAGGAAGAAATCTTAGAGTGGATAAAAAGCCATACACCGGAAGTTATCATGACCCTCGGTGCCGGTAATATTGATACTCTTGTCAAACCCATTACAAAGCTGTTAGAGAAACCCGAATAAACGTGAAGAAGGTCCTGAAAATATTGATTGTATTGCTTTGGATCGCACTAACCGGTGGACTGATTTATTTTACAGGTTTTGCCAATATTGAACACGATAAGGTTGTCTGCAACAGATATGATATTCAGATTGATTACGGGAATGCGGATACTCTTGTGACTTCCAATGATATCTATGATTTGGTAAAAAGGACAGGTAACCTGTTAAAGGGTCAAAAAACAGGCAATATTGATATTGAAAAGATTGAACGAGAAATACGCCGTCAGCCATATGTAGCTGATGTCAATGCATTTATGCATCTTAACGGGGATGTAGAGATACGGATTATTCAGCGGCAACCCATTCTTAGGATTTTCAACCATTACGGAGAAAGTTATTATCTGGACGGGCAAGGAAGACTTTTGCCTCTGAATCCCGCATTTACAACGCGTGTTCTGGTAGCTACAGGCTTTATTCCCGAATCCTTTTCAAAGACAGTCAATTACAAGACAGATTCAATTCAGGAGCACGATTCCACCGATTATAACGGAGTCATGAATCACCTCTATCGCATATCCATAGCGATTCTAAAGAATTCTTTTCTGAAAGCCCAGATTGAGCAGATCTATGTAACAGAGGATGGAAATTTCGAGCTGATTCCCGTTGTTGGCAGGCATGTGATCTATCTTGGAGACGCTCAGAATCTGGAAGAAAAATTTGATAAGCTCATCGTTTTTTATAAGATGGGGTTAAACAAGATTGGGTGGAATAAATATAATTTCATCAATATAAATTATAAAAATCAAGTGGTTTGTTCAAAAAGATAAACAAATATGAAAACCTCTGAAATTATTGTCGGCCTGGATATTGGCACAACCAAGATCGCCGTTATTGTCGGTCGTAAAAATGAATTTGGAAAAATTGAGATTTTAGGATATGGGAAATCTCCTTCGATCGGGGTCAAGCGTGGAGTTGTTTCCAATATTGAAAATACCGTACAGTCAATCCGGGATGCTATTCAGGAAGCATCGCAAAAATCCGGAGTCGATATACGTTATGTTAATGTTGGGATAGCCGGCCAGCATATCAAGAGTCTTCAGCATCGGGGTAGTATCATCCGCAAGGATGGCGACATGGAAATAAGCCAGGAAGATATCGACAGTTTATGCAATGGGATGTACAATCTGAACATGAATCCAGGTGAAGAGATCATTGAAGTGATCCCGCAGGATTATACTATTGACGGTGAGCATGGGATTCGTTATCCAAAGGGAATGATCGGCAGCTCACTGGAAGCCAATTTCCATATCATTGTCGGACAAACCGCTGCAGCCAAGAATATTTACAAATGTGTCAAGAAATCCGGAGTAGATGTTGTAGACCTTATTCTGGAACCAATAGCTTCAGCAGAAGCTGTTCTGAGCGATGACGAAAAAGAAGCAGGAGTCGTGCTGGTAGATATCGGCGGTGGCACTTCTGATATCGCCATCTTCCATGAAGGGATCATCCGTCATACAGCGGTTGTTCCTCTCGGAGGAGAGATCATTACGGAAGATGTCAGGGAAGGTTGTTCCATAATCAAAAAACATGCAGAAGAGCTGAAAGTCAAGTTTGGTTCAGCTCTTGCCAGTGAAAACCGGGAAGAAGAGATTGTAGCTATACCCGGCCTCAGGGGAAGACCTCCAAAGGAAATCAGCGTAAAGAACCTTGCCAATATTATCCAGGCAAGAATGGAAGAGATTATCGAATATGTGTATTATGAAATCAAAAATTCAGGTTACGAAAAAAAACTGATCGGTGGAATTGTACTGACCGGAGGAGGTGCTCAATTAAAGCATATAGCACAGCTTATGGAATTCAAGACCGGTATTGATACACGTATCGGCTATCCGAATGAACATCTGGCAAAAGATGTTCCCATTGAAATGGCCAGTCCGATGTATGCAACCGGTATTGGTTTGGTGATTGAAGGTATCGACCGTTATGAAAAAGAAAGAGAAAAGATGAAAGCACGGGAACCTGAGCCTGAACCTGAACCTGAAATGGCATCTGTAAGTGATAAGCAGTCTAAAAAAGTGAAAACCAAAAAGGTAAAAGACCCCGACAAACAGAGTAAAAAATTCATTGAATCTTTTTCCGAAAAAATTCAAAAATGGTTTGAGGATGAAAATGAATAGGATGGGTTATTCACAAGCTAAATGTTAATAAAAAAAAAATAAGCGAAAATAATTTTACTTCTTTCTATCTAATTTTAAAAAGCAAAACCAGACTGTGATGTTAAAATTCGATCTACCTAAAAATCAATCTTCCATCATAAAGGTGATTGGCGTCGGTGGTGGCGGCAGCAATGCCGTAACTCACATGTATCGCCAAGGCATCAAAGGCGTCGACTTTATTATCTGTAATACGGATGTTCAGGCTATGGAAGCCAGTCCTATCCCCATAAAATTGCCTTTAGGAGCCAATCTTACGGGTGGTCTGGGTGCAGGCGCTATTCCTTCCGTCGGAAAGAATGCAGCTCTTGAAAATATCCAGGATCTCAAAACCCTGCTGGAAAAAGAGACAAAGATGCTGTTTATTACAGCAGGACTTGGAGGCGGAACCGGAACCGGAGCTGCTCCTGTTATTGCCAGTATTTCCAAAGAATTGGGTATTCTCACGGTCGGCATTGTTACCATTCCTTTCTCTTTTGAAGGAAGAAAACGTAAACAACATGCCGAACAGGGTATCTCAGAACTTAAAAAATATGTTGATGCATTGGTTATCATTTGCAACGATAAGCTTCGTGATCTGTATGGCGATCAAAGGCTTTCGGCAGCATTTTCCCATGCAGACGATGTACTGACTACGGCAGCTAAAGGTATAGCGGAAATCATTACGGTTACCGGTTATATCAATGTTGACTTTGAAGATGTTAAAACGGTTATGCATGACAGCGGAGTCGCTATCATGGGTTGTGGAATTGCCAGCGGTGAAAACCGTGCTATGAATGCAGTTGAAATGGCACTGAATTCACCCTTGCTGAATGACAATAATATTAAAGGTGCTAATAATATTTTGCTATATATAGCATCCGGGAAAGAAGAGATCACAATGGATGAGGTCACTGAAATCACGGATTTTATAAGCCGGCAAACAGACAATACTGCTGAAGTAATTTGGGGCAATGGAATTGATGAATCGCTGGAAGACCAGATCAGTGTGACAATCATCGCCACGGGTTTTGACGAAGAACACCGCAAAAAGCAAAATGCAGCAGAACGGATCATCCGCACCAACCTTTACGATGAAAAGGCACCATTCTCACCAACGGAGCCCCCCGTTCAAACCATCTCAGAGCCTACCTTGATTTCACCAAAACAAGTAGAGCACGAATCGCCCATTGCCCCCATTTCAGCAGAACCTGTTGTTATTGAACCTGCAATCATTGAACCTGCAATCATCGAACCTGTTTTTAAAAAACCAGAAGTCAAACCGGAAATCAAAACGGAAGAGGAAACAGCTCAACGTATGATTTTATTCGAAATACAGGACAAAAAAAAGGAAGAAGATTCTTTACCCAAAATGTCTTCCCCGGAACCGGTTACCCCTTTACGCCATATCGATATTCCCGTTTCGGAAATTGAAGTTCAGGCTCCAAAACCGGTTCAAACCCGCCAACCTGCACCCGAAAGGCCTGTTCCTGACATGGACAAGACACAGAATGACCGTGTCCAGAAACTGAAAGCTCTCAGCGAAAAGCTGAAAAGCCATGTAAACCTCGAAACAAATCTTCAGGAAATTGAAGATGTACCTGCTTACAAACGGAGAAATATCGAGCTTTCCGATATTCATCCTTCTTCAGAATCGCAGGCAGCAAATTATTCAATCAGCGGAAATTCCGACAAACAAGTCGAAATAAAAACTGAAAACCCTTACCTTCATAAAAAAGTGGATTGAGATGGATCTTGAACAATTGATCAATGAGGATCTTAAAAAGGCAATGCTCGCCAAGGATCAGCAAAAGCTGGAAGCCATACGAGCCATCAAAGCCGCTATCCTCCTTGAGAAAACAAAAGAAGGAACCACAGGTGAAGTCACCCGGGATTCAGAACTGAAGCTTCTTCAGAAATTAGTTAAACAACGCAAAGAATCAGCTGAAATCTATCAGAGTGCCAAACGTTCCGATCTGGCTGATAAAGAACTTTTCGAAGCCTCTATTATTGAAACTTACCTCCCTAAACAGATCTCCGAGGAAGAAATAACAGCCGTCATCAAAACGATCATTTCAGATACCGGCGCTTCTTCTATTAAAGATATGGGAAAAGTTATGGGTTTAGCTACCCGTGAACTTGCCGGGAAAGCGGATAATAAAAAGGTTTCTGATATTGTAAAACAACTACTTTCGGCTTGATTTATTCAGCCAAACTTGCTTTTAAAAAACATCCGTCATATGGCGGATGTTTTTTTATATCCCGTTACGCAGGAATCGTCTCTCTTTTATCTTCTCTAATTCTCCAGATATCCTGCACGCAGCTCCCCATATGACCTTCCACTTCTTAAAGCCATTCTTGACATCTGAATATTGCCTTTCTCCCCGAAGGATCTTACCCATAGCCCTCCAGGCCCGGTCACTATCGCGGACAAAGCGATGGATCTTTCCGGGAACTATATTGAACAGGCTTTTTATCCGCGTAGCTTCCATTAGTTCATTCATCACTTTCCCGTTGATCACTTCAGAATATCTTTCCAAAGCATGCGGATCTCCATCCAGGTAATTCTTACAGGCTTCGGCAGCAATTTTTCCGGACATTACGGCATAACAGATGCCCTCTCCGGTAAGGGGATCGGATAACCCGGCTGCATCTCCTGCCACTACAATGGTCCCTTTGTGAAATATTCCTTTTTTTTGTCTGACAGGAATTGGCCACGACCTTAACGAATTTGTTATTCCGTTACCTTCTATTCCGGCATATTTGATGAACTTACTGTAATAAGGCATCATATGTTGCGACAGAATTGCCGGCCCTCCTACCCCAACAGAAACATGGTCTTTCTTTGGAAAAACCCAGCCATATCCGCCCGGAAAGGTACCCCAGTCCAGAAAAACCGTATGACTATTCTCCTTTAAAAAACCTGATTCCGGATAGATCTCTGCTTCCCACGCAAGCCCTTTCATAAGATCTTTTTTCAATCCCGCACTTCTTGCTATAATACTGGAAGCCCCGTCAGCCCCTATCACCATCCGGGTATGATATACCTGCTTATCTGTAATTATCTCTGTTTTCCCGGCCAGCTGTATTCCGGTGATTTTTTCTTTAAAATGTACTTCAGCCCCTGCTTCGCGTGCTTTTGAAATCAGATAATCATCCAGCCTGTCACGCATTGTGCAAACCATAAGCTGTTCCGTTGAAGTACAGGTAAAAACATCCTTAAAATTCAGGGAAAAACGGATAGAGTTGATTTCAGATTCCACGACAGGGCTAATGTCGACCGGAAGTTCTTTCAGACACCTGTATGTCAGTCCACCCCCACAAACTTTATATCTTGGGAAAATCTCTTTTTCTATCACCAATACCCGGATCCCCATGGAAGCAAGCATAAACGCTGCAACCGCTCCCGCAGGGCCTGCGCCGGCAATAATGACATCCGAATCAACAGCCATCAGAGAAGAGTAAGAACTTCTTTCAGAAGCTTTTCTTTATTGATAGGAACTACTCCAACTTCTTCGCAAACGAGTCCACCGGCCAGGTTTGAAATATAAGCAATCTCATAGGGCGACCTTCCCATCGCAATACAAAGGGATGCAACGCTGATCACCGTATCACCGGCTCCGGAAACATCTGCAATGAACCTGCGATGAGCAGGAATGAAAATATTCTTTTCATCCAGGCTGTCTTCCATACTGATCAGAACACCATGCTCTGACAGAGTAGTCAATACATATGCGCAATTCAGTTTTTTTCTCAGCGTCTGGGCGGCATTTATAAGATCATCTTTGTAATTTGGATCAAAATCAATTTTCATCCCTTCCATCAGCTCTTTCAAATTCGGCTTGAACAAAGTAACCCCGGCATATGCTTCAAAATTCTTTTTCTTAGGATCGACTACAATGGGGATGTTCCTTTTCTGTGCCTTGACAATCACTTCCCGGATGAGTGCCGGAGTCAGCACGCCCTTGTTATAATCCTGAAAGATGATACACCCTATTTTTTCCTTATTAAAGATCTCTTCAATTTTATCCAAAAGAAGACTTAAATCCTGATCTGATAAATCATCCTCCACCTCTTCATCGACACGAAGCATTTGGGTAGAATTGCCGAAAATCCTGAATTTCGTAGTAGTTATTCTGGTTGAGCTCCGGATGATTCCATAAGTTGCGACCTTTTCATTATGAAGAAGATCCAGGAAATTATCGCCTCTGATATCGTTCCCGATCACGGAACAAAGTACAGGATGGGCGCCCATGGCACGGATATTTACAGCCACATTGGCAGCGCCACCCATCCGGTCTTCCCTTTTCCGGAGAGCGACGATAGGTATAGGTGCTTCCGGAGAGATCCGATCTACTTTTCCCCAAAGGTAAGAATCCACCATTACGTCGCCAATGACCATAATGTGAAGATCATTAAAATCCTCAAAGAGTTTTTTATAATTATTTTCTTTTTGCATGTTAACGTGAAAAATCATTTTACTTCCGGCACTAATGGATAATCAGCAACGGTTTTGATAGTGGGATTCTTATAATCAGCTGAAATCTGGCCATCCATAATACGAACGATCCGGTGAGCATGCAGGGCAATATCCTCTTCGTGAGTTACAATTACCACGGTATTCCCCATTTTATGAATTTGTTCAAGCAATCCCATAATTTCGATAGAAGTCTTTGAATCCAGGTTTCCGGTAGGTTCGTCAGCCAGAATGATCGAAGGTTCATTGACAAGAGCGCGGGCAATC
>JAUZOW010000112.1 GCA_030706225.1 Bacteroidota bacterium
AACCGTTAACGTAGTCGATACGGTTCATCCGGTAGCCCTTTGTCAAAACGTTACCGTCTTTCTGGATGCCTCCGGCAATGGCTCAACCACGGCCGAAGCTGTAAACGACGGCAGTCACGATGCCTGCAGCATTAAATCTCTTGCGCTGAGCAAGACTGCGTTCACCTGTGCGGATATCGCCACCAACCCCAACCCGGTTGTACTGACGGTAACCGATAACAATAACAATGTGGCAACCTGCAACGCATCCGTTACCGTGGTCGATAATACTCAACCAGTTATCAATTGTCCGGCATCAACATCAAAATATGTGGATCCTTACAAGTCATATTACACCGTAAATGGACAGGAGTTTGACGCAAATGCAATGGATGCCTGCGGTATTTTTACATTAACTTGCACTACCTCGGGAGCAACACAAAATTCAGTTCCACAAACTTCTTTGAACAATGTTCATTTGAATACTGGATCAACTTCTATTCTTTGGAAATCTGTTGATATGAATGAAAACACATCAACCTGTACAACGGTAGTTACAGTTGATAAACGGCCAACAACTCTGACTAATAATGGAGCCTTTACAATCCAATATTCGGATCAGGTCAGTTTATCGGCAACATTAAAGGATATGGATGGAAATCTATTAAGTGGAAAGACCATTACCTTTTCCATTGGTAACCAAAATGTGACTGCAACGACGGGTACAAATGGTGTAGCTTCTGCTACCTTAGTAATCACTCAAAATCCCGGTAATTCTTATACTGTGAAATCTTACTTTGCAGGAGATGATTCTTATGTCACCAGCCAGGATGAAGATCCTTTCACTATTACCAATGAAGATGCCTGTTTTACCTATACCGGTCCGGAGATTGTGGCCACAAACAGCGCACTCAGCCAGAATTTTACAATTTTGTTATCAGCAACGATCTATGAAATAGAGGATGGATATCAGGGAAGTTTAAGCAACACCAAAGCTCGTTTTTTAATTAATAATTCGCCTGTAAGTTCCTGGATTAATGTCAATGTGGTCAATCCTCAACATGCAATGGGTACTGTGGCTTATTCCTGGGCCAGCTCTTTAAGCGGAAATAACACATCTGATGTTTTTACCGTCACTTTAGAACTTCAAAATTATTATTCAATACTATCTGGGTGTGCTACAAGTCCAATTACCGTTACTGTTTATCAAAACACCGGTGATTTCATTACTGGCGGAGGCCATATTTCTGAGGCAACTTCTGCCGGATTGTACCCTGCTCAACAGGGGACCAACGCCAATTTTGGGTTCAATGTCAAATTCAATAAAAAAGGAACCAATCTTCAGGGTAAAATGACTGTTGTATATCGATATTTAAACTCAGCAGGAATCCTCAGGAATTATCAAATCAAATCAAACAGTATGACTTCTCTTGGAGTCAATCCTGTTGCCAGTCCTTGTCCTTTTGCAGATTTTGTATCAAGTGCAAATTTGCAAGATGTAACAAATCCTGAGCATCCTGTTTCGATAGAAGGTAACCTGAATTTGCATGTAACAATGCATGACTGCGGTGAACCAGGTACCGGTGATAAGATTGGGATAACTTTGATGAATGCCAACGGAGCCCTTTATTTCTCAAATAACTGGAGTGGCCAAATAACTGAAGAGCAACTCCTTGTAGGCGGCAACCTCGTTGTACATTCTTCTGTCACGGTACAGCCTTCCCCGAAAGAAACGCCTCCGGAAGACAAAGAAACTTCACATATTTCCCTCAAAGTCTACCCCAACCCGTTCAGTTCGAAAGTAAACTTCAGTTTTACAGCTAATGAAGACAGTCATGTCCGAATCGACCTGTATGATATGCAGGGGAGGTTAATCAAGACGATCTGTGATCAGGCTGTAATGAACGGTGTCGATTATAAGATTGAATATATTCCGGAAGTGCTCAGGACGGAAATGATCTATTATCGAATGTTAATTGGTAACCAGGTATTTACCGGTAAGTTATTGTATTTTACTTATTAAAACTCATCATTCTTATTTAAAACGGCAGCGGGCTCTCAAAATGAGGGTCCGCTGTTGTTTTTCCTGTTTTCTATTTTCTTACCAACCCTTTTTATCCTGATTTTGATTCTGTTTAGGTTCAGGTTTGCTGCGTTTTGGTGGATTGGTTGATTTTACCTGCTTCGATTTACCTGAAGGAGCGTTGTTTTTCTGAATAGATTGCCTCTGGCGTTGTTCATTAACTTGTTTCGGAGTCCGTTCCTGAGTTTTCTGAGGCTGTACATTTCCAGGACGTGTTTCCTGTCTCACATTGCTATTGCGGGGTTCGGAAGTATTTTTGATTTCCTTTGCCGGAGTGGTATTATTCCCGGGCTGTTCATAAATACGGGATGCCTTACCATTAGAAGGTGTCTGATTCCTTTCATTGGATGGCTGAACTCTTTGATTTGGCTGAACATTTAATTTCCTTTCCTGTACTGCTTTTGATTTATCATATGAAGTGACAGTCCTGGGAGCAATCCGATTTTCTTTGCCATTTGTTTTTTCAATCATGGGACGATAGATATCAAGACGGCCTTTTTCAACTCTTTCGCCCGGTTTGCTGTTGTCTCTTATTGAAACTTGTTGAATTCTTTCCCTGTATGCTCTCTGAACATCATCTCTCCTCGGGCCGGAAACATAAGTACTGTGGCGGCTGTTATCTATATAGGTATTATTAATGACCGTCGAATTATTGATGATGGTTACATTGCGAGATCTGTCAAGATAGTAGCCGTGCAGATCATGTCTGCAAAAATCACGGTCACGTACAAAGATCCATCGATCTTGCGGAATATCGTAGTTCGGACCAAAAGCTATGTTGATATCAATTCCCGGTCCCATCGGTGCCCATCCGTAAAAGCCCTGAGCATGTCTCCAGACAACCCAGGCAGGCCCCCATTCATATCCCGGTACCCAGACAGCTCCATATAAAGGATCAAAGTTCCATCGGCCATAATGAAAGGTTGCCCAACCCCAGGGATAATTGGAGACCCAGGTCCATCCGAATTCAGTCAACACCCAGTAACCATTGGTTTCATATGGCATAAAACCCGGATCTGTATAAGGAATCCATACATAACCGTAATTCTGATCATATACCCAATCACCGTAAGGGCTCAATTCATCGTAAAAAACCTGGAAATTTACCGGATTGTACTGCGCAGATGCTTTTTTCAGAGGCATCCCTAAGCCTGTCATCAACATGAGAATCAAGGCAAAGATTTTGAGATTCGTTTTCATAGCTTTCATTTTTTTAGAAGCTGATGTTTTCAGAACAACTAGCGTGCCAGAATTGAAGTAGCGAAGTAGTGAAGTACGTTATCTTATCAATCGTCTCCGTTGATGATGTTACTTAAAAGGAAGCGGATATAAATCCCAGCGGAGGGTTTAAATTGTTTATATCCTTCCAGATCGACGGAAATATAATCCACATATCCACCCAGTTCCAGGCCTAGCTGAGGTGTAAAAGTAAAACCGGTGCCTCCTCCTGCATACAGACCATATCCCAAACCGCCTTCAATATTCTGATATTCCTGTAAATTCGTATTGGGGACATAATATTGGTTCCCATAAATGTTGATTATGGAATATTCCTTTTCGTTAAAATTGATAAAATTTTTAAGGACACGGACATAATTAACATTTAAACCCGCATCAAGAAAAAGGTTCATTTTCTTTCGGTAAACCGGGAATTTACAATGTCCTCCAATATCAAAATTGACTCTTTGTTCAGTACCATGAACACCAAACAGCCGGATATCCGGAGTAGTCAGATAGGAAGCCGGATCTACCTGGACAGTAAAAATACCATCGGTTTTAAGCCGGGCATAATTTGCTTCAAAAAACAGGCTCCACCGGGGAGTGAAATTATACCGGAAATACAATCCTCCCGATAATGCAGTATTATAATGCATATTTGTCGGCATTTCCCGTAAAATAACCGTATCACTGGCCTGAAGAAGGAGCTTGATCTCCTGGTACCAGTATTTATTGGTCATTATATAACTGATCGTATTCAGGTTCCCCTGGCTGCCATTATAGAAATTAGCAGTATAACCGTTTGCAAAGGTGGCTCCAAAGTTGATCCCGAAATCCCAGCGGACAATTTTATCATCCTCATTCTTTTCTTTTTGAAATTTTGATTTTGATTTTTGCCCCTGAGCTTTGACATCAGAAGGAGAAACAGCCATCAATAATAAAAAAGCGATTATCATACATTTAAAAAACTTCATATGAATCAAAATAAAATAATGTTTCGTGAACAAATATACCCTTAACCCGTGAAACAAAATAACGAAACTGCCGGAATATTGCTGTTTTGTTTTATAAGGGAAATGGCATGAAAATTGTTATTTTTCTTAGTTTCTAATTCATAGAATATGAGATCAATTCTCCTGATTATCATCGCCCTTTTCCTTTCTACAGGAATTAATGCCCAACACACTAAACTGACCAAAGAGCAGAAGCAGGAAGTTGCTTTAAAGAAAAAAGCAGAGAGGAATGCGAAAATAGACAGCACATATAAAGAAACCGCTAAACTGCTGGAGGGCCGGAGATTTATTTTACAAGCCGATTATCTCCGCAACAGATCAGGGTATCAAAGGCCATCCAGCCAGACTCTTAACTTTATTTCCATCGATTCCCTGGCTGCAGTTATCCAGATAGGATCGAATCAGGCTGCAGGATATAATGGTGTGGGAGGAATTACAAACGAAGGGAAAGTAACAAACTGGAAACTCGATAAAAATGATAAAAAAAAGACATTTACCCTTAATTTTACCGTCCCCACTAATTTTGATGTATATGATATAGTCATATATATCGACTATGAAAAGCGAGCTTCCGCGACAATAACCGGTATGAGAGCCGGAAGAATCACTTATGAAGGATATCTCCGTGCCCTGGAGGATGCGACTATCTTTAAGGGCATGAGCCATTGATACAAATTGCACAGAAAAACACTTCCTGAGAAATTGCCCAATACTTCAGAACATTATTCCGTTATTTCGAATAACTCGGATTCTTTATAGCGGGAAGCTATGGCAATCCTTGTTCCGTTAGCGTTTGGGGCGAAGAGATCATGGACGATTTGCGGAGTATTATTTTGTTCCGAAAGATGAGAAAGCACCAGCAATTTCAGGAATGGAGAGCGGTATGTATTGAAGATCTCCAGGGCCTGGTTATTTGAGAGGTGGCCATGATTGCTTCGTATTCGCTTTTTCAGGTAAATGGGATAATTCCCGTTTTCCAGCATCTCTTCGTCATAGTTAGCTTCCAGGAAAGCGGCATTACAACGGCTGAGATGATGTTCCAGGTATTCATTGGATGTACCAATATCGGTATAGACGCCGGCAACCAGTCCGTCACTACTCACCGTAAAACTATGTGGATCAATACCGTCGTGATGTTTTTGAAAAGGCATCACCGTCATGCTTCCTAATTGAACCGGTTCATTGGCAGAAAAAGAGCAGAGGAGCTGCGATTCAATGAATAACATACTTTTCATGTGAGTTGCGGGAGTTATGTAAACCGGAATTCCGTACTTTCTTGACAGGACTACCACCCCCCGTGTATGATCGGTATGTTCATGCGAAATAAATATCGCACGTACCTTTCTGAGTGACAACCCCAGCCGATCCATACGACGTTCCGTCTCCCGGCAGGAGATTCCGGCATCAACAAGGACAGCATCCTGCTCATTGCCAACATAATAACAATTTCCGTTACTCCCGGAATTCAGTGAAGCGAGATAAAGTGACATGACGGCGTAAAAATACGCGAAAATTTCCTACCTCAGAAAGTAAATATTTGCCGATACCATTGTAGCCAGACCAAAAGTCCAGTTTCCCGGATTATTGAAACGAAGAGAATTTTCATCAGATTTGGTAAAATTTCCCTGGACTTCGACTCCAAAACTGAACACTTTATCCAGAAAATATTCTCCGCCAAAACCTATACCGCCTATCCAATCCTGAAACTCTTTAAAAACTTCAGTTTTTTATTTATCTTGCTGTCCTGAAAAGATGATGAAAGCTTTCTCATCACAGATACCTGGAAAGTAATGAAGAAAAGGATCAGTGATATTTCTGAATAACAATATTATATATGGAAACAATTTTTTACCCGGTAAAGACGGATCTCCGGATCGACTGGAGTGACCTGGATTCTTTCGGCCATGTCAATAATCTTTCGATTCTGAGATATGCACAGTCGGCAAGGGTCAAATATCTTGAAAAAGTCGGGTTGATGCAGATGCACCATGATACTAAAGTCGGGCCCATTCTTGCCTCCTGCAAGTGTGATTTCAAAAAACCGTTATTCTATCCCGGTCATGCAATCGTTTATTCCAGTATCCCGTTTATAAAAAACACGAGTTTCGGTTTCATTCATAAAATTACAAACAGCGAGGATGAAATCATTGCCGAAGCGCAGGATATCATTGTCGTGTATGATTTCAATACCGACCGGAAAGTCCAGGTTCCTCAAGTCATCCGTGAAAGGATTGAAAAACTGGAAAAGAGGATTTGACGGAATAGCAGAAATTAAAACTTTGTAATCAGTACTTTTAATTTATCTTTTATCCTGCTTTGGCGCCAGTTTGTCAATTATATCCGAAGTCGCTTCGATCTTAACCTTATCTGAAAGAAACATGCGGTTGAGATGAATTCCTGCCGTTTCGAACCGGATCTTTCCGGAACCGGGAACGGACATTTCCAGGGTATCGATCCGGTTATTTCCTTTAATGTAAATGTCTTCCTCTTCTGCCATCCAGGGAAAAGAGAGATTCAGATCAGAAATCGTACAACTATCGACTACCAGATACAAAACCCTGGTAAAATTGAGTTTCATTTCCTTTTGGTCCAGTTTTGTAAGTCCTATACTGGTAAAATGATTCATTGAAACAGAAGGTATTGTGGGAATAGTCACCGAGACAGGATAATCATAATTATTCAATCTTTTAAAGAAGATTTCAGACCTGCCGTTTTTAAGATCCTTTAAAATAAATTGCCACATCCGGGGGTCCGTTTCAATGGCCAGCTCTTTTCCCGGTTTCACATTAAGCGAAGCGTTATCCCCTGAAAGGATCAGCTCTTTTTCAGGGACAGAAAATTTAATTTTATGCTTTTCTAAAAACTGCGATCCGGTATGAGCATAATAAGGATCTCTGCCTGCCCGGTAATTATTGATTGATTTTGCAGCCAGAACACCGATCAGAACGACCCAGAAACATGCTATGATCAAAGCCGTGAAGAGAAAAATATTGCTCTTTTTCATAAATATCCAGATTTTTATTTTTTATGATTTTCATCCAGAAAACTTTTAAACCGGCTTTCCAGTTCGTCAATGCTGATCCCCAGTAAATGCATGGTCCTGAATAAGGCCGGAAGTTCCGATTTGAGGAACCGTTCCTTCCTTTCCGAAAAGATCTTCTCACCGGCATCATCAGATACGTAATTTCCCAATCCCCTTTTGTTATATATCACACCCTGCTGCTTAAGAAGCTCATATGAATGCATGACCGTATTCGGGTTGACCTGGAGTTCTGAGGCCAGGTCACGCACCGAGGGGATCTTTTCTTCCTTCTTCCATTTATCCAGGAGGATCTGCTCTTTTACAAATTCGGTGATCTGTAAATAAATGGATTGATTTTCACTGAAATTCATTTCGGTTGATTATTTTAATTCCCTATCTTTAAGAGAAAACAGGGATGCCACGTATATCAAGGAAAAGATGACAAACCAGACCAGGAAATTAATGTTCCGGATCGGTTTGAGAAATGAAAAGAATTCCTGCACTTTGGTCGATGTGTCAAGATAGCTGAAATCCGGTGAATAGTAGGTAAGCATAAATCCAGGTGCATGAATGAATGCATGTCCCATATAATCTAAATTTTTTAATATAAGGCTATACATTCCCAGATTGTAGATAAACAAGACTGCAAATAATATAAACAGAAAATAAAACACCTGCCATCTTTTAAACCTTATCATACACAACATGCACAGGGACTGAAAAAACATGAATGTCAAAAATGTAATCACGTAAAAGCTGAATCTCATGGAGGCAATCTCTTTCATTCCTTCCCTGATCTCCTGTGAAAAAGGCACAAGATTATTGGGAAACAACAAAACTAAAATATAGGTCACAAAAATCCGGATAAAAAGAAAATTGACCGCATAGACCAGGATATACATAAACAAACCGTAAAACAGGCCTGCCAGGAATTTTTCTGTCGTGGAAGCCGGCAGGAGAAGATAAAACGACGACCGGCCGGAGTCTTTCCATGGACCAAAAAGGGTGGCGGTCATCGCGCATCCTCCTAAGCTGAAAAGGAAGATATAAAGCGCATCCTGATTATGGTTCTCTGAGAAGATATTCAGGAGTACCAGGCAAAGAGAGATGATCCCCCATAAAAGAAGATAGAATTTTTTGTTTTCCGTCCATAGCCGTTTGACCAACAGCTGGAATCTTGTGAAATTCAATGTTTCGTTCATGTTTATGAGGCTCTTAAACAAGACAGGCAGATATTTTTTCCGGGACATAAATGCATGCATTAAAGAGAGCTTCCAGGTCGATATTCCCTTCCAGATCCGTATGGTTGATGGAAATGTTGACCGGCCCCAGTTCTCCGCTTGCCGAGTAAACGATTTCCGCGGGAGCCAGGGATAATAAGGACCGGCTGAATGAAAGCTTTCTTGCGATGTGATTGAGCGGGGTGTTAAGGATGATCCTGCGGTTTTCAAGGATGATCACGCTGTCGATCAGGCTTTCCAGATCGCGGACCATATGCGTGGAAAGGATGATGGTTTTATCTTCCGAAAAAGCGGAAGCGAGAATACTCCGGAAAGCCGCC
>JAUZOW010000113.1 GCA_030706225.1 Bacteroidota bacterium
AGGAAGATGCATGCTTTGGGTTGGATTGCGCCCAGAAGATCCATAATTGTTGCGGCATTCGGACTTCCCATCCCGAAATGGATGACAGTGATATCGCCAGCTGTTGCAGAAGGCATGGCTTTGTCTTTTCCCTGAACTGGAACATTGAACTCCTTTGAAAACATATCTATGTAACGGGGAAAATTCGTCAGCAAAATGCATTTCCCAAAATCGGGAAGAGCTGTGCCGGTATATCTTGGAAGCCAATTCTCAACAATCTCCTTTTTTGTTTTCATATTGTCCGGTTTTGATTTCAGAGTTGCCATGCTTCGTCGCAAAGTTAAGGTTTTTGTCATATTTTTATGTAAGTTTGTGATTCACTCATAGGATGAAAACGCTCACACTGCCACCGGCCCGGCTTCAGATCCGTAATGAAAACGGAAAACCCAGGATCTGGGATGATTTCCGGAAAAAATATGTTTCTCTGACCCCCGAAGAATGGGTTCGGCAGCATTTTCTTCATTACCTGGCAACGGAAAAGAAATATCCTGCTTCGCTGATATGCGTTGAATCGGGCCTTACCTATAACCGGAGAAAAAAAAGAAGCGATATTCTGGTTTATTCTTCCCAGGGGAATCCACTGATGATCATTGAATGTAAAGCACCTGAGGTGCCTGTCACCGAAGATGTTTTTCAGCAGGCTGCAACCTATAATATGACGCTCCGCGTACCTTACCTGGTCGTAACAAACGGGATTGACCATTATGTCTGCCATATCGATCATGAAAATCATTCATTTACATTTCTCAGGGAAATTCCGGCATTCGATGAGATCAATCTCAATAAATAGCTGAACGATGGAAGTGATCAAAGACATACCCCACATATTATTTGATTTCATCCTGGTGACCGTTTTCTCACTGATCATTGGTCTTTCACAGCGTCGTCTTCATAATCTTCCCGATCACCTGAGCCATACTTTCGGGACCGACCGGACCTTTACTTTTATCGGGATTCTGGGATTTATCCTTTATATCCTGAATCCTTCCGGAGTTTACCTGTTTGCAGGCGGAGGTGTCGTAATAACCGCATACCTGGCCATTCATTATTATTTTAATATCTTGAAATATGAAGATCACGGGCTTACAACGATTTTGATTGCCCTGATCACCTATTGCATCGGACCTCTTCTTTTGACACAACCCCGCTGGCTTGTCATGCTGATTATTGTGACTGTTCTGATCCTGACGGAAATGAAGGAGTCCTTTCTTCAGATATCCCAGAAGTTCAATAAAGACGAGTTTCTGACACTTGGAAAATTCCTTATCATTGCCGGAGTGATCCTTCCGATCGTTCCGGATGAACCCATATTTAAAGGGCTGGATCTGACTCCGTACAAGATATGGCTGGCTGTCGTAGTTGTTTCAACGATCTCATATATCAGCTATCTGCTTAGAAAATTTGTGTTTCCAAAAGCAAGTATTATCCTTTCCGGGGTATTGGGAGGATTATACAGCAGTACGGCAACAACCATCATTTTAGCCCGGAAATGCAAAGAGGAAAACAACTCCCGGAACCAATACATCGCTGCCATCCTTTTTGCTACAGCCATGATGTATTTACGGATTCTTGTGCTGATCCTGATCTTTAATTCCGGCATTTTTCTAAGGGTTTATCCTTATTTCATCATCTTGTTTTTTGCTACACTTCTTGTAGGAACCGGTGTCTTGTTTTTCAGAAATAAAAAAATCCAAAGTGAGGAAACAGGTCCGGGGAATGATAAAAATCCTCTTGAATTCAAGGTGGCTCTGGTATTTACTGCATTGTACATTGTCTTTTCATTTCTGACATTTTATGTGATCACGTATTACGGGACGACGGGATTGCATGCCCTTTCGTATATTGTCGGGTTAAGTGATATCGACCCGTTCCTGATCAATCTTTTCCAGGGGAAATTCACAGTGACGGCAACTACTGTTGCCGTATCAACCTTTCAGGCAATGTTCAGCAACAATCTTCTGAAGATGGTTTATGCCTGTTTCTTTACCCGAAGAAAGGACTGGCTGATGATCATCATCAGCTTTATGATTATCCTGGTGATCAATTTTATCTTTGTGTGGCTTGTTTAATTTAATGTGTTCAAATGGGAGAATCACTGACCGTCACTGACCGGCACATCGACGACTATTTCAATCCGGACCAAACGGAGATATACGATCTGAACCTTCAGGTTTCGGTTAATTCGGTAGCTTACAGTCTCTACGATACTGAAAAAGAAAGGTACATCGGGGTGGAATCCTTCCATGATCCCCTTGCCCGCGTACTTGACGAGGTTTTTTGGCTTAAGAAGCCGTTCCATTCCGTTACTTGCATGATAGAAAACAATAAATTCTCGCTCATCCCGTCTCTTCTTTTTGAACCCGGGCATGAGAAGGATTTTCTGGACTTTTCTGTAGAGCGGGAGTCTGATGAAGTCATTCTTTCCGATCATATCCATCATATGGATATCCGGAATTTGTATTCAGTGAACGGAAGTCTTTTGAATCTTATCAGAACAACCTTTCCGTCACCAAAAATTTGCCATATAACAACGGCGTTGATCCGCAGTATCGGGCTTCATTATTCCGACCGTTCGGGCGAAACCCAGCTGTTTGTTCATATAAGGAAAGATGCTGTAGACATCATCTTATTTGAGAAAAGACAACTTTTTTACTGTAATTCATTTTTAATCAGAGCTCCTGAAGATCTGGTTTATTATGTCATGTTCGTGATGGAGCAGTTGGGGCTGAATCCGGAAGAGACCGGAGTTGTGCTGATGGGTGCGATTGACAGGAAATCAGCTTTCACAGATCTTTTATCTATGTATATCTGCCGGGTAGATTTTGCCAGGCATAGTGAGGCTTTCAAATACAGCTATGCTTTGGAAGAGATACCTGGTCATCATTATTATCCATTGTTAAACCCTGGACCATGCGAATCATAAGTGGAATTCACCGGGGAAGACCTATTCGTCCCCCGGCAAATCTGCCGGTAAGACCAACTACTGATTTTGCCAAGGAAGGATTGTTCGATATTCTTACCAACCGGGTAGTTTTTGAGGAAATAGATGCTCTGGACCTGTTTGCAGGGACCGGAAGTATTTCCTATGAGCTGATATCCCGTGGTTGCCGGTCAGTTTTATCGGTCGACCGTGACCCCCGATGTGTGTCATTTATCCGGAAAACAGCAGAGATGCTGAAGGCAGAGAACCTGGAAGCTATTCGAGATGATGTTTTCCGGTTTGTCAGGACGACACCTGGAAAATTTGATTTGATATTTGCTGATCCTCCGTATGATCTGGAAGGGATTGATTCTTTACCCGGGTTGATTCAGCAGAATTCTTTACTTGAGAAGGATGGTATTTTCATTTTTGAGCACTCACGAAACCTGGATGTGCGTTCAGTGACAGGTCTTTTTGAGGAACGTCATTATGGGAATGTTAACTTTTCCTTTTTCCGTTTTCCCTGAAAAAAAAGAAAGCCGTTCCTGATTTTCAGGGACGGCTTTATGTATTAATAAAATAAAAGAAAAGGATCAATACTCGTCTTCGTGGAAAAAGAAATCATCTTTTGTCGGGTAATCAGGCCAGATATCCTCTATCCGTTCATAAGTTTCTCCTTCGTCTTCAATTTCCTTTAAATTTTCAACCACTTCCTGAGGAGCGCCTGAACGAATAGCCCAATCAATAAGCTCGTCCTTTGTCGCAGGCCAGGGAGCATCTTCCAGTTTCGAGGCTAATTCCAATGTCCAGTACATATATAAATGTCTTTTAAGATTTGGTGCAAAAGTATAAAAATTTAATACAAAACAATTAGTTATATAAATTTTAATGTTTTGCGATCCAGGGAGTTTCCAAAACTCCGAAATCCTGGCTGATCTTTCGTGCTAACACGAATAAGTAATCCGACAAACGGTTCAGATATATTATTATAGCATTGTCTGTAGAATCCCTGTCAGAAATACTTACAACGACCCGTTCTGCCCGGCGGCAAACTGTTCTGGCTACATGGCATGCCGAAACAGCCGGATGTCCGCCGGGTAGAATAAAAGTTTTAAGGTCAGGTAAAGAAAAATTCATTTGATCCATTTCATTTTCCAGGATAAGGGTTTCATCCGGACCGGGAGGGTTGCATTTTGCTTTTCCTCCGGGGGCAGTAGCAATAGATGCCTCCGCTAATCCAATGTTCTCCTGTATTTGTATCAGAATATCCCTGTAATGATTATCAATAGGCATATCCCTCAGAACACCCAGAAAAGAATTCAACTCATCAAGAGTTCCGTACGCTTCGACACGCTCATGGTTTTTTGACACCCGGATTCCTCCCGCGAGGGAGGTTTCTCCGCTGTCTCCGGTTTTTGTATAGATATTTTTTCCTTTAACCATGGGCAATTAGCTTAATTATAAAGATCAGATGACAGGCCCTGCTGCAGTAACCAACCGGCGTCCTTCTTCATTATCCGTAAAGTTTTCAAAATTACGGATGAATTTTCCTGCCAGTTCGATAGCTGCTTTGTGCCAGCTTTCTTCGTTTGTCCAGAGATTTCTCTGATCCAGAAGCTTCGGATCGACGCCATTGACAGATTTCGGGATCTGAAGGTTAAAGACCGGTATAGTTGTATATTCGGCTTTATCCAGAGATCCATCCAGGATAGCATCTATGATGGCTCTTGTTGGCGGAATGTCAATACGTTTTCCGACTCCGTAAGGGCCACCGATCCAGCCTGTATTAACCAGGTACGCAGTGGATCCGTGCTGTTTCATCTTTTTAATCAGCAGTTCTGCATAAACAGTCGGGTGCAGAAGCAGGAAAGCAGCACCAAAGCAGGATGAGAAAGTAGGTTGCGGCTCTTTAATGCCACGTTCGGTTCCGGCGACTTTCGCTGTATAACCGGTAAGGAAATGATATTCCGTCTGATCCGGAGTCAATCGGGAAACCGGAGGAAGAACACCAAAAGCATCGGCCGTCAGGAAAATGACTTTTTTGGGATGAGTACCCCTTGATACCGGCTTTACAATGTTACGAATATGATAAATTGGGTAAGATGCTCTCGTGTTTTCTGTTTTGGCAGCATCATCATAATCGGGTGTTCCATCTCCCTTGATGACGACGTTTTCCAGTAAAGCATCCCGTTTAATGGCATTCCAGATGTCAGGTTCTTTTTCTTTGCTCAGTTTGATCATTTTAGCATAGCAACCACCTTCGAAATTGAAGATTCCGTTGTCGTCCCAGCCATGTTCATCATCACCGATTAAAAGACGCTTGGGATCGGCTGACAGGGTGGTTTTTCCCGTTCCGGAAAGACCGAAGAATATCGCTGTGTCCCCATCTTTCCCCATATTGGCGGAACAATGCATGGAAGCGACTCCCTTTAGCGGAAGAATGTAATTCATGACCGAGAAAAATCCTTTCTTGATTTCTCCGCCGTACCAGGTTCCTCCGATACAAGCTCTTTTTTCTTTCAGGTTGAAAGCTACATAGACTTCACTGTTCAGATGGTGTTCTTCCCATTTCTTATCTGCTGTTTTGCATGCATTCAGCATAACATAGTCGGGTTCGAAATGTTCCAGTTCTTCTTCCGTGGGACGAATGAACATGTTCTTTACAAAATGAGCCTGCCAGGCTACTTCAGTGATGATGCGGATTTTCAGGCGGGTATCCGGATTGGTCCCGGCAAATCCATCCTGAACATACACTTCCTTTCCGGAAAGCTCGCTGGCGCTGTTTGCATACAGTTCCTTCCAGATTGCTTCAGAAAGAGGCTTATTGTCAGATTTTCTTCCCGGTTTTGCCCACCAGATATGATCGCGGGAAGTTTCTTCATCCACGATGTACTTATCTTTAGGCGATCTGCCTGTAAAAATACCTGTGTCGACATTTAATGCTTCGGTACTTGTAAGTGTTGCTTTTTCGAAACCCTCGAGGCCGGATTTCGTTTCTTGCTCAAATAATTCATCATAGGAGAGGTTGTGATAAATCTTTTTTACACCCTCGATTCCATACTGACTGAGATCAATAGTTTTCATGAGTAAAAGGGTTAATATTATTAATTCTGTTTCTTGAAAATCAATGTAATATAAAAACAGGTATTATTTCAGGGCAGAAAGCGCTTCCTTAATACGACGAACGGCTTCAATCAATTTTTCCTTTCCTGTCGCATATGAAAACCGGATGCAGTCAGGGGATCCGAATCCTTCTCCCGGGACAATGGCAACATAGACTGTATTGAGAATGTACATGCAAAGGTCATTGGCATTATTGATCTTTGTATGGCCGTTGCTTTTGCCAAAGTACCATGAAATATCAGGAAAGATATAGAAAGCTCCTTCCGGGTGATTTAACTTCATACCAGGTATTTCGCCCAGTAATTTTAGCATCAGATCCCTTCTTTCACGGAAAGCTTTGATCATATTTCTTAGTTCAGGAGTATCCGGATCGCTGCTGATGGCTTCCAGTGCGGCACGTTGTGCAATGGAGCATGCTCCGGAAGTAAATTGGCCCTGAAGCTTGTCGCATGCTTTTGCGATTTCCACCGGAGCTGCAATATATCCGATCCTCCAGCCTGTCATGGCAAATCCCTTGGAAACCCCGTTTACAACAACAACCCGGTCGCGGATAAAATCAAACTGGGCAATACTTTCATGTTTTCCAATGAAATTGATGTGCTCATATATTTCATCGGAAACAATAGTAATATCAGGGTATTTTGTAAATAATTCAGCAATTTTCCGTAATTCTTCTCTGGAATAAACCGCTCCTGTAGGGTTGCAGGGGGATGAGAAGATGATCATACGTGTTTTCGGATTGATAGCTTCTTCCAGCTGTTTTGGCTGGATCTTGAATTCATTTTCGACGGAAGCAGGAATATAAACCGATTTGCCTTCTGCAACTTTAATGATTTCTTTATAGGATACCCAGAAAGGAGCCGGGAGCAATACTTCATCTCCGGGATTTATCAGGCTTAAAACCAAATTTGCAATAGCCTGTTTGCCTCCGGTAGAGATAACAACCTGGTCCGGAGTAAATGTAAGTCCGTTATCTCTTTTCATTTTCTTACAAACAGCTTCCCTCAGATCATTGAAACCGGAAACAGGAGGATAAAAAGTCCAGTTATCCTGAATAGCTTTATGTGCTGCTTCTTTAATATAATCGGGAGTATTAAAATCCGGTTCTCCCAGACTCAGATTGATAACATCATAGCCTTTTGCTTTCAGTTCACGGCTTTTACGAGACATGGCAAGAGTTTCAGATTCTGCAAGGTAGTGGATTCTGTTAGAAAGGGTAGTCATAAGTTTATGATTATTAGTTTTTTGATGAAAAAACAAAAGTAAGACTTTTTTCCCATTTTTAAAACCTATTACGGAATAAGAATTTCAAAATCATCAGGAATCAGATTAACTTTGCAGAAAAACAAAGTATGGTTCAGTACATTTATCCCTTGCTGCTGGTCTTTTTTGCAGCTATTCTTCTGACACTGGGATCCCTCCTGATCTTGATGTATTATTTCCGTCAGAACGGGAAGAAAAAGCTTCCTAATCTTGGAGAAGACCGTAAAATTATCATTACTCTCCGGCTGCAAGCTTATGAGAGAATCGTTTTATTTTTGGAGAGGATTACCCCAAACAATCTTGTACTGAGGATCCAAAGCCCCGAAATGAGCAGTCTTCAGCTTCAGGCAGCCCTGATCCAGAGCATCCGGGAAGAATATGAATACAATCTGTCACAGCAGCTTTATATTTCTTCAAAAGCATGGGAATTGGTAAGGAATGCAAAAGAAGAAGTTATCCGCCTGATTAACAAGGCAGGTGGAAAATTACCGGAAACGGCGCCTGGTGCGGAACTGATACCGGTTATCCTGGAGCTTTACCTGGAAAATGAAAGGTTTGCAGTAAATCTCGCTCTCGATAAAGTAAAAGAAGAACTCAGGAAGCTTTTTTAAGATCTCTGAAAAAAGCCTCAGCCATCAGGATTCTAGCTACTTCGCTACTTCACTACTTCGCTCTATTATATCCTTTGCCATCTCCAGCGCTTTGGGAATCCCTGCCGGATTTTTCCCGCCGGCTGTAGCAATATGCGGCTGTCCACCGCCACCTCCCTGGATTTCCTTTGCCAATTCGCGGATCATCTTGCCTGCATGATAGCCTTTTTCCTTGACAAGTTTTTCGGAGATCATAACCGTCAGGTTTGCTTTTCCTTCACATTCTGTACCCAGCACCAGGAAAAGGCTTTCGGTCACTTTTGATAGCTCAAAGGCTAAATTCTTGGCATTATCCGGAGTCAGATCAACCTGCGCACCGATAAACATGATGTTTCCGATTTTTTCTGATTTCTTCAGCAATTCATTCTTCAGTTGTTCCAGACGGATTTTATCCGCTTCGGCAACCTGCTTTCGCAGGGTATGATTTTCCTCAACAATCGAATTGACGCTTTTGACAAGATCCCTGGGATTTTTCAGGATAGATTTTAATTCTTCCAGAAGTTCTTCCTGCTGATTGAAATATTCTTCAGCTTTTCCGGCAGTAATGGCTTCAATACGGCGAATTCCGGCGGCAATAGCGCCTTCTGAAACGATTTTAAAAAGGCCGATCTGTCCTGTAGCCGGAACATGCGTTCCACCGCATAATTCAATAGAATAGGAGGGATCATACGTGATGACACGGACATGGTCTCCGTATTTTTCGCCAAACAGCGCCATGGCTCCCATTTCCCTGGCTTTTTCAATAGGAACGCCTCTCTCTTCCTTAAGCAGGATGTTTTCACGGATCTTTTGGTTAACGATCTTTTCAACCTGGCTGACCTCTTCTTTCGTCATCTTTGCAAAATGAGTAAAGTCAAACCGGAGCTTA
>JAUZOW010000114.1 GCA_030706225.1 Bacteroidota bacterium
ATTTCGTGAAATAAATTGTTAAATTTTATCCATTATATCAATGAATAAAGCTTTTTAGAGAATCTGGAGGAAAAATTTTCCGGACATCAAAAGTACAAAACGGGATTTTAGAAACAAAATAAATATGAAAAGTTTCTTACAAAATCATATTTAAATATTTCATTATCATTGATTTCTCAATCATCTGATAATTTTTTCATCAGATTGAAAATTTCTGAACAACCTTTATCTTTCCCCGGTCAGCGTTTATCTGCCCAATGATTCTGGCTGCTCTGATGCCTGAATCATGATATTCCTGCAACAGCAACCTCCCTTCATTGCAAGGAATTGAAATGAGCAATCCTCCCGAGGTCTGTGCATCGGCTAAAAGGAGCATTCCGTTTTCACCTATACCCTCAGAAAAATGAATCACATCCCCGACAAACCTGAGATTATTTCTTGTTCCTCCGGGTATGACTCCTGAAGCGATCAACTCCCAGACCCCCGGGAAAACCGGAACATTTTCTAACCCGATCTCTGCACCCGTGCCACTTCCCAAAACCATTTCTCTCAAATGTCCAAGCAACCCGAAACCGGTCACATCGGTACATGCATGAACCGGGTATTTTAACATGATCTCTGCCGCTTTCCGGTTCAGAGTCAGCATGGAATCAATCATTTTCCTGCCTGCGGCTGGATCCGTAACCCCGGTTTTCAGTCCGGAAGATAGAATACCCGTCCCAACAGGCTTTGTCAGTATCAGGATATCTCCAGGCCGGGCCGTTGAATTTCTTAATACCCTGTCCGGATGAACCATACCGGTAACTGTAAGTCCGAATTTCAATTCGGTATCTTCGATGGTATGGCCTCCCAGAATCGGGATACCGGCTTCCTGAACTTTATCCGTTGCGCCTTTAAGTATTTTTTTAAGGATATTCAGTGGAAGCAGTTTATCCGGGAAAGCGACCACACTCAGTGCATACAAAGGATTCCCTCCCATGGCATAAATATCGCTGAGTGCATTGGCTGCGGAAACACCGCCAAATTCGTAGGGGTCATCCACAACCGGGGAAATAAAATCGATAGTCTGGACAATCGCTTTATCTTCGCTGATCCTGTATACCGAAGCATCGTCGGAAGTCTGTAATCCCACGATTACATCAGAATTTTCAGAAACAGGCATATCTTTTAGGACCTGTTCCAGAATCTGTGGTCTCAGCTTGCAGGCGCAACCCAGTCCGTGGGTAGTGCGTGTCAGGCGAATCTCCTGATCTTCCGGCGTTGAAGTATCTTCACCTTTCAGCATTTTGTAAGATTTCAGGATAATCTTCAGTGCCTTGTCAATCTCTTCTTCTGTAGTCATTCTCCCAACTGAAAACCTGATAGACCCGATTGCATAGATATCGGGTACTTTCATTGCTGACAGAACCGTAGAAACTACCTCGTCACCTGAATGGCAGGCTGCTCCGGCAGATGCGGCAATTCCTTTCATGTTTTCAAGTAAAAGATTCGCTTCGATCCGGGGGAAACTAATGTTGCAGGTATTGGGAAGCCGTTGTTCGGGATGACCGTTAAGTCTTGCTTCCGGTATACCCGCCTGAATTCCATCCAACAGCCGGTCTCTCAATCTGACCTGTTCCGGTAATCCGGGATGCTTTTCAAGTATTTCCGAGGCAATTTCAGCAGCTTTCCCCAACCCGACGATTTCCATCACATTTTCAGTTCCGGGTCTGATGTTTTGTTCATGATTGGCTCCATGCAGGATTTTTTCAATCCGGGTTCCCCTGCGGATGTATAAAGCGCCGACTCCTTTGGGAGCATATAGCTTATGGCCTGCCACGCTTAATAGGTCAACCTTAAGTTCATCCACTTTTACCGGTATCTTCCCGCAACTCTGTGCCGCATCGGTATGGAAAGGAATCCCGTGTTTACGGGCTATTTCTCCAATGTCAGGTATGGGTTGAATGGTCCCGGTTTCATTGTTTGCATGCATGACAGAAATCAGGACTGTTGCCGGAGTTATGGCTTGTTCAACATCTGAAGGATTGACCATCCCGTATTCATCCACCGGCAACCATGTTATCGTAAAACCCTCTTTTTCCAGAAATTTGCACACTTCCATAACGGCAGGATGTTCAATAGATGAAGTGATGATATGGTTTCCTTTGCCCTTTTGGGCAAAAGCAATTCCCATTATTGCCGTATTGTTGGATTCCGTTCCGCCACTGGTAAATATAATTTCGTCAGGATGAGATCCAAGCATTTCAGCCAGTTGTTTCCTGGCATTTTCAACAGCTTTCCGTGCCAGAATTCCTTCTTCATGAAGGCTGGAAGGATTTCCGAAAAATCCAGACAAATAAGGACGGATTGCTTCGGCTACGGCTTTATCAACAGGTGTTGTGGCGTTATAGTCAAGGTAAATTGTTTTCATTTTATTATATTTTTTTATTCTGAATCAGAGAACCGGTTACCTTACGGATACTGGCTATATAGCTCTTTATATCAGATGAATCAAAGGACAAACTAATAACCTGTGGATTTGCCCTTCTTAAAACTGAATGTTCATAGGCTTTATCGTAATATTCCAGAGAAAGAGAGGCTACTGTTGCATAATCCTCTTTTTCAAGTGCTTCCATTGCCAGATTAAACCGGGTACCCCCCAGTTTTTCCCGGATTTTCTGAATAGCTTCCTGCAGGGATTCTTTTGGAAACCCGGCATAATCCCTTACCAGGCGGTTGATTCTATCTTGCCGGGGTACTTGTATCCGGATTAAAGGAGCTGAATTCATCAAAGCAAACAGAGGTTCAGGAAGAGTAACATTACCGATCATGCGGCTTTCATCTTCGAGCCATATCATGCGTTCTTTATCCAGTGCCCGCCATAATTCCGACAGATCATTTTCAAACTGCTCATTGGTTGGTTGCGGAAGCTGACCCAGAGAACCGAATACCGATCCTTTGTGATGGGCAAGCCCTTCCAGATCGATCACTTGTTCACCGGCTTCCGCCATAGAAAAAAGAATCTCAGTTTTCCCTGATCCGGTCAATCCTCCGAGAATCGCTAATCTCAATGACCGGGAAAATTGTTCTCTGATAAATTTCCGGTAAGCTTTATATCCACCCCTTAAAACAGAGGTCTGTAATCCGGCTTTTTCAAACAGCCAGGCCATGCTTTCACTACGCATTCCACCTCTCCAACAATGAACCAGAACTTTTCTTCCCGGTGCTATTGGATTCACAAGCCTGATAAATCCGGCAAGCTTAGGCCCTGCCAGTTCCAATCCTTTAAGAACAGAGGCATCCCTTCCGGATTTTGAATAAAGCGTGCCAACGATAGCTCTCTCTCCATCATTAAAAAGCGGAATATTAAATGCCCCCGGAATATGTCCCTGACTGAATTCAGATGGGGATCTTACATCTATAACCGGAAGTCTTTCAGCTGATTTTAAAAATTCTTCTGTAGGAATCCAATCCATTATCTCATAGATTCTGAATTGTTACAAGGCAAAAGTAACAGGAATTTCATATCTTTGTACCTCATTTTTCAAATCCATTTTATGAGCGAACGGATCAATCATGAATGCGGCATTGCATTGATCAGGCTTCGTAAACCTCTTGAATTTTACCTGGCTAAATATGGTACAGCCTTTTATGGGCTGAATAAGCTGCATCTGTTGATGCAAAAGCAGCATAACCGTGGCCAGGATGGAGCGGGAATAGCCAACATCAAATTCGATCTGGAACCCGGGCATCAGTATATCAACAGAATACGGTCCGATTCAGATTCTGCCATTAAAGATATTTTTTCTACTGTACTTAAACAGTTTGAGGACGTCAGTGAACGGAATCCTGAAAGGTTGACGGATGTTGAATGGCTGAAATCCAATATACCCGTTATCGGGGAATTATACCTTGGCCATCTCAGGTATGGTACATTTGGGAAGAATACCATGATGTACATTCATCCCCTGATCCGTGAAAGCAACTGGATGACAAAGAATTTGGTCCTTGCTGGTAATTTTAATATGACCAACGTTGATGAGCTTTTCAACAAACTTATTGATCTCGGACAGTATCCTGTTGCAACTTCTGATACCGTTACCATTCTTGAAAAGATCGGTCATTTTCTGGATGAAGAAAATGAAGAGCTTTATCAGAAGTTTAAAGAAAAAGGCTATCCCAAAAGAGAGATCTCTCCCAAGATTGCAAAAAGTATTAACATCCAGAGAATCTTACGTAATTCGGCTAAATACTGGGATGGAGGTTATGTCATTGCCGGAATGCTTGGACATGGCGATGCTTTTGTCATGAGGGATCCAAATGGTATCCGGCCTGCTTTCTTCTATTATGACGATGAAATCGTAGTGGCAACCTCGGAAAGACCTGCAATTCAGACCACATTCAATGTGCCTCTTGCGGATATTCAGGAACTTAAGCCAGGTTATGCTCTTATCATAAAGAAAGACGGACATGTTTCGGAAAAAGTGTACAAAAAACCTCTCGAAAAAAAGTCCTGCTCTTTTGAACGAATCTATTTTTCAAGGGGAACAGATAAGGATATTTACAGGGAAAGAAAAACTTTAGGAAAACTTCTTACCCCAGCTATTTTAAAAGCTGTCAATTATGATATTGAAAACACTGTATTTTCCTACATTCCTAATACTGCTATTGATGCTTTCTATGGACTGATGAAAGAATTGGATCAGTTCTGCAACCATATCAAGAAAGACCGGATTTTAGAATCCGCCGGTTCGTTAACAGCTGAAAAACTTGACAATATTCTAAATTTCCGTCCCAGAATGGAAAAAGTGGCCGTTAAGGATATTAAGCTTCGTACATTCATTACCCAGGAAAATCAGCGTGATGATCTGGTCGCTCACGTATACGATATAACGTATGGCAGTATTCGTAAAGGCAAAGATAATCTGGTAGTCATTGATGATTCTATTGTCAGGGGTACCACTCTCAAGCAAAGTATTTTACGTATTCTTGATCGTCTTGAGCCAAATCTTATTGTCATTGCTTCTTCTGCTCCACAGATAAGGTATCCGGATTGCTATGGAATCGACATGGCCAAATTGACCGATTTTATCGCTTTTAGAGCCGCCATTGAGATTCTTAAGGAAACCCATCAGGAAAGCATAATTAATGAAGTATACAAGAAAGCAAAGGCCCAGGATCATCTTCCTTCCGACAAGATTGTGAATTTTGTGAAGGAGATTTACGAACCGTTCACAGCTGAGCAAATATCAGAGAAAATAACCGAATTGCTTACCCCTTCGGATATGCACGCAAAGGTTCGTATTGTATATCAAACCATTGAAGATCTTCATGAGGCTTGTCCAAATTCAAAAGGAGACTGGTATTTTACAGGAGACTATCCTACACCCGGAGGAAATAAAGTGGTTAATCGTGCCTTTATCAATTACATTGAAGGCCGGAATGTTCGCGCATATTAAAAAAAAACCCGGTTAAATTTCCCGGGCTATTTTTTCAGCAATTTCCTTAAACCTGTCAGGTGTAAGCTTAAGTTTTGGCTTTTTAAAGTCAATATCATAAATGGTATTCAAAGGAACCAGATGAATGTGTGCGTGAGGTACTTCAAGCCCGACAACAGCTATTCCTACTCTTAAGCAAGGAATAACTTTGGAAATTGCATGTGCTATTTTTTTAGCAAAAAGGAACAATCCTTTGTACTCTTCATCTTCCATATCGAAGATATAGCTTACTTCTTTTTTGGGAATGACTAATGTGTGACCTTCAGCCAGCGGATTTATATCCAGAAAAGCAAAATACCGTTCATCTTCCGCTACTTTGTAGGAAGGGATTTCCCCAGCTGCAATTTTAAAGAATAATGAGCTCATACTTTACCATTTTGCCTTTTAATATCAATAATCTCAAAAGCTATTTTCCCGGCAGGAATGGAAATTTCAACCTTATCCCCAATCACTTTGCCTAAAAGCCCTTTTGCAATAGGTGAATTTACAGAAATTTTCCCTTGCTTAACATTGGCTTCATTTTCAGGAACCAGAGTATATGTTACGACCGATCCGTTCTTAGTATTCTTAAGAATGACGGTAGAGAAGATCAGTATTTTTTTACTGTCAAGTTTCGATTCATCAATCAATCTGGCATTGCTTATAACTTCCTGAAGTTTTGAAATTTTAAGTTCAAGCAATGCCTGAGCCTCCTTGGCTGCAGAATATTCTGCATTTTCTGAAAGATCACCTTTATCTCTGGCTTCTGCAATTTGTTTGGAGATAAACGGACGTTCCACTGTAGTCAAATGTTGAAGCTCTTCTTTTAATTTTTGCAGACCTTCGCTCGTGTAATACATGATCTCGGGCATAATTTCCGGTTTTCTTTATCAGATAAAAAAGGCAAAAAGACCCTTTATTTCAAGGGTCTTTTGCCTTATAATTAATTAACTAAATTAAACTAAAAAAAGAGAATTTAAAAATTTAATTTTAAACCGATGCTATGACTTCCATTGTAAGGATTAGAAGTACGGTATGAATAATCTATAGCAATTCCTGTTTCTTTTTCTTTACTGAAAGGAACTGAAACTGAAAAGCCAGCGCTTAATCCGGTATTCAAATCACCGCGATCTGAAAGGTTTGAATCAAAAATTCCATTCTGGTAAGTATAACCAGCGCGAATTGCCAGATAATGTTTCAATCCGTATTCAAGACCTACAGTAAACTGATCTTTAGTAAAGGAATTTGAAGTGAAGTTACCGGCTAAAGTCAGTCTGTTCATTTCACTCAATAAAAAGTCATAAGATGCTCCAATCCTAAGAGTAGTTGGCATTTCATATTGTTCAGACCTCTGACTTACTGTAAACAGGTCATTATCATTTCCATGTCCTGGAATTACACCACGAAAAGAAAGACCATCTCCGCTGAAACGCATAGGAGCACCAATATTTTTTAAAGCAACTCCAAATTTTATCTGATCCTGACTTCCTGTAATGTACTGAATACCAGCATCAAGAGCCACACCTGTTGCGGCTGCATTTTCAATAGATTCTGAAATCACTTTAAAATTGATACCACCAAAAATACTATTTGAGAATGCTTTCGCATAACCCAAATTGATATTCATATAATTTGGCTTAAATGTTCCAAGTTCTCCTTCCGGCTGAGCGACAGTAGTAATATTAATTTCGCCGAAATTCATGGACATCACATTCATACTCAGAACACCTTTATTCTTGCCTAATTTCTGGCTTAACCCGAACGCCATTATATTAACGTCGGATCCACTCATCCAGTTAGTATAATTAAATATTATTTCTGTTCCTGTCGTATGTGCAGTACCAGCAATATTCGAAAACATAGCTTCAAGACCGGATGCATTTGCAGTATTGACAGATCCCCATCCACTGCTTCTGGCCCAAGGGTTAATCAGGAGTTCAGATGCTCCAGCCTGGCCTGATCTGTCCTTATTTCCGGCAGTCGCTTTATCCAACGGTACAAGCACTGATCCTATGATCATTATTGCCATCAGGATGCTGTATATGTTTTTCATTTTCGTATTGTTTTTTGTTCGGATCTTTGATGTTTTATTCATAGGATTCATCAGAATGAGTTCAAGTCAACAGGACGTAAAATACCAAACCATTTAACGGTTTTTTCGCCCAGTCCATCAGCTTTCACATGGATCAGGTAAACCCCTCCTGATACCGGAATTCCGGCAAAATTCTTAAGGTCCCAATCAATGGATGTACGAGAATCTGTATTAATTCCTGATGTTGATGATCTTTGCTCACCAATTCCGGATTTATCAACCACATACTGTCTGATCAAAGTTCCGGAAATATTAAAGATGGTAACAGTACATTTTAACGGCAAATTCACAATCTTAACACGATTATCCAGCTGACTTCTTTCATAATCATCATATGCATAGTATGGATTCGGAACTACATTGATCTTATCAAGATCTGAAACTCCTTTATTATGTTGCGCCTGTGCACTTGCAATACCCGAAGTACTGAATGAATATAACGGGAAGCAACGGTTCATAGCTGTATCATAATAAGAAGCCGGTAATGAATTTGAGAAGAATCTCTGGTATGGCTTTGCAACTCTGATTTTAATAGTCACTGGATTACTCAGCCATTTTTTACCTTCAATAGATAATGGAATTCCTGTATACATACAAGTAGCATATGTTCTCGTCTTATAGATTACAGCAGGAGACAGCAGCATATGGGAACGTAAATAAGCACCTCCATCATAAGCCGGGAAATGAAGCCTAATCGTATCTGTGCCGGTAGGTACACTCAGGTCTTTAGAACCCATAATATACACATAGTGTTGACCTCCGAATACAGGTATACCTCCTTGATTTAAGATACGTGAGGTCGGGTTAAAGAGCATATCACGACCATTATCAGCAGATAACCAGGAATTTTCACTGAACATAATATTCAAACGTTCACCTGTTTCCAGATTAATGGCATATCCCGGGAACCAGCCCATACCTGTTCTGCTGATATAATCTGAATTATATAAAGGATCGGTACTTACAACACCAGTATCTCCATTAACATTCACAGAACGATGTCCACGGAATTCAAACTGATTAACATGCCCTTCAGAAAGAGCTTTATTCGGACAAACTTCGATAACCGGACAACGTGTCCACATTTTCTTTTCTGAAGTCAATACAATATCTACACTGGCCAGATCCGACATCAGACTTGCCTTCTTTGATGCTTTGTTATAAGCCGGTGCATAAACATTTTCTTCAACAGATGA
>JAUZOW010000115.1 GCA_030706225.1 Bacteroidota bacterium
AGATCATATCCATATTTTATTAGGATTGAACCCAAACATGTCAATTTCAGATTTAGTCAGAGATATTAAAAGAAGTTCTTCCCTTTATATCAATTCGAACAAGTTGATCAACAAAAGATTTACCTGGCAGGATGGATATTGCGCATTTTCCTATGGAAAATCACAAATTCCAATGATTTATAATTATATTGAAAATCAGAAACAGCATCATCAAAAAACCAGTTTTAAGAAGGAATATCTGTCTTTTCTTGAACGATTTGAGATAAAATTTGAAGATAATTTTCTCTTTGAATTCTATGAATGAAAAATGCAACCTCTACGAGATTGTTTATTAATTTGGTTACCGCACCTTCTACCGGAATGGTTGATCAAGAGAATTATGAAACCATAAAATGTTTTATCGAAAGGGAAAAATATATTGAATACTGGGTTATTTTTGTCGACTAGAAAAACAATTTCCATTAACTATAATCATGAACTTTTTAGATCTCGCCAAACAACGTTGCTCCATTCGTTCTTATATTAATAAACCGGTTGAAAAAGAAAAACTGGAGTATATCCTGGAAGCAGGCCGGGTAGCTCCCTCCGCATGTAATAAGCAGCCCCAACGAATTATTGCCGTTCAGGATCCGGAAAACATTAAAAAGGTCCAAAAGGCATATAAAACTTTTGGGGCTCCGTGCGTATTGATCATCTGCCGGGATGAAAGAGATGCACTGGTGAGGGAATTTGATAATAAATGCTCCGGAGATTTAGATATAGGGATAGTCACCGATCACATGATGCTTGCTGCAAGGCAGCTTGGAATTGGCAGCCTGATGGTCGGTCTGTTTGACCCCCGGATCATCCGAGAAGAATTCGGGATCCCGGAATATATTCAACCCACAGCATTACTAATGCTGGGATACCCTTTAAACGGCTTTCTTGATCCCAATCGTCATCTGACACAGCGGAAACCACTGAATGAAACTGTTATGATGGAGAAATATTGCGAATGGACATCTAAAGGCAAATAAAAACAACGAAAAAACTGTCTAAGTCTTAAGTCTGATTAGAGAAGTTCGAATTAATTTTCGGTATCTTTGAAGATATAATAATACTTTATGAAAAGATACCTTCCCGTCGTCGCGATCATCCTGATAATGACGACAACAACCCCCCTCTACTCCCAAAAATTCCCTGACCTGGCCAAAACGCCGCCGATGGGCTGGAACAGCTGGAATAAATTCGGATGCGATATTAACGAAAAGGTCATCCGGGAAATGGCAGATGCCATGGTCTCTTACGGCTTGCGTGATGCCGGATATACCTATCTGGTAATCGATGATTGCTGGCAAATTGCAAGAGATTCAAGCGGAAATATCGTCGCAGATCCGGACCGTTTCCCATCGGGAATGAAAAAACTGGGCGACTATATCCATTCGAAAGGCCTTAAATTCGGAATCTATTCGGATGCAGGCACCGCCACCTGCCAGGGACGCCCGGGTAGCCGAGGCTACGAGTTCCAGGACGCCCGTACCTATGCGTCGTGGGGAGTCGATTACCTGAAGTACGACTGGTGCAATCACGGGAAGCAGAATTCGGAAGCTTCCTATGTCACCATGCGCGATGCGATCTATAAGGCAAGCCGCCCGATGGTGTTCAGCATCTGCGAATGGGGAACGACAAAGCCGTGGGAATGGGCCAAAGATATCGGGCACCTCTGGCGCTCTACCGAGGATATCATCAACTGCTTCGACTGCAACAATTACTGGGGCGGAAACGGTGTAGTGCAGATCATCGACCTGTTCAGGGAAATTGGAAGCTATACCGGACCCGGCCACTGGAACGATGCCGATATGCTGGAGATCGGAAACGGCGTGCTGACCCCCTCCGAAGAACGGCTGCACCTTAGCATGTGGGCGATGTTCTCCTCTCCGCTTATGGCCGGAAATGATATCCGGAATATGTCAAAAGAAACTACGGAAATCCTGACAAATAAAGAAGTGTTAGCCATCGACCAGGATAGTCTTGGAATATCGGCCACCCGCTGGATGAAATACGGCGACCTTGAGATCTGGTTCAAACCCCTTTCCAAAGGCGAATTTGCCTTCTGCTTCTTCAACCGGGGGTCACAACCTGTTTCTTTTAACGAGGACATGAAAACCACCATCCGGAAATATACCATCGACGGGTCATTCCGGATCCGGGACCTCTGGAAGCACCAGGATATCGGAACTACTAAGGACAACCTCAAAGGAACGCTGGCGCCGCATGAGGTGCTCATGATACGGTTGTTGAAATAAAAGATCATGGTTGGAAAAAAGAATAAAATCCGGGAATTCTTAAAGGGTGCCGTATCCTTGTCATTGCGAATGCTCTGGATTCAACAAACATTGATCAGTGGGCACTCCCTACCCCTTCTGCATTCAAACCGGGTGAAATCAAGATTCTTGAACAATGGGTTAAGGATGGCGGGAGCCTGCGCCTCATAATGCCCGGTTCATTCTGAATCTGATACACTGGCTGGACTGAGGTCAAATGAGAAGCACCGGCATCTGGGATATTGATAAAATAATAATCAGCGTTGAGAACAATGCAGAGATTTTATTTATGGAAGTTCCGATGAAATAATGAATGCATTAAAGCCATTTACAATACCAATTTCCTGTCCATCAATTGGGCGACATTGTGCTACCCTTCCTTGTTGTAATAATAATAGTCAGACCTCATATGTCTGACTATATTTATATTTTCAAAAGGCTCTGTATAAAAAGTCCCTTCACAAAATAATGTTTTCTTCTTCCAGGTTTCGAGGAAAATCCAACCTGATTTTTCATTACCATTTTGAAATGTTATTGAAACCGGTTGTATGATGCCATTAATAAGATAAAAATCAATCCCCTGATTAAGGTTTTTAATTTTTTCGTACTTATTAATAATTACTTCCAATTCCTTTAACGTTTCTTTCTCTTTTCTTATCACTTCGTTTAAGAAAATCCGGTAGGTAAATCCAAGTGCTTCATTTTCGGTTGGAAACCATGTTTTAGATGTTTTCAATTCGTTTGGATCCCACTTCAGCATTTCTTCTAATAATGGAAGGTATTCGTTTTTGGTCACCTTTTTAATGGTTTCAATGTATGAGGGATAGTTTTCACTAAATTCTTTCGCATTCATAGGCAGGTTTTTTAAATTGGGAATACTAATATACAACTTCCTTCAGATTTTAAGAAAGTTATATACATTTAAATGAAATTTAGTACTCCGGGATGGATGCTGATTATTTTGGACGAAAGCAGGCCACTATTTCAAAAAGATCAGCTCCTGTTGCAAACCACATTCTTTCACAGGAAATTTTGTCGAAGCATAGGGACTGAAGTGTGGCTGCATAAAGTAATATCCCTGAATTATGTCGTTGAGTATTCATATCTTTATCTTTTGTATAATACCAGAAAAGGGTATTTTTTATTAAGCCAATATTTTTAAGTTATTTTATGAAAATCCTGCTAATAGCTCCCTGCCCTGAGAATGAGCATCGTCCGAACACCATGGACATACCACAACTTACATTGTCGTTGATTGCAGGTATGACTCCGCCTCAGCATGAGGTTTCGATCTGTGAAGAAGTGTATGGAGACACGGTTGATTTTGATGGCGATTACGATCTTATAGGTATTACCTTAATGACCCAGACCTGTATCCGGGGATATACCATTGCCAACGAATTCAGAAAAAGAGGAAAAATTGTAGTTTTCGGGGGAATTCACGCCACATGCCTTCCAGAAGAAGCCATTCAGTATGGGGATGCTGTTGTTATAGGAGAAGCAGAAGGCGGGCTGTGGGAAGAAGTGCTGGCAGACTCAGAAAAACATAAGCTTCGGAGATTTTATAAGCTTGACAAGCCTCCTGATCTTCAGAATCATGTTTTTCCACGTCGCGATCTTATAAAATGTTCTTCCGGAAAATTAAATGTAGCTCCGATAGAGACTACAAGGGGATGTCCTTATAATTGTGATTTTTGCTCAGTCTCAAGATTTTTTGGCACCAGACAGCGTCACAAACTCATAAAAAATATAATTGCAGAAGCCGAGTCTTGTCCCCAGCGTTATTTGTTCTTTCTCGACGATAATATCACTTTCGATAAGGAATTTGCAAAGAATTTGTTCAGGGAATTAATCCATTTGAAAAAGGGTTGGGTTGGCCAGGCTTCCATTAATATTGCAAAAGATGAAGAACTGATGAAACTGGCTTCTAAGTCTGGTTGCAAAGCGCTGCTTATCGGCTTTGAATCCATGGGGGAAATTGGAATAAACAAATACAGGAAGTCCCTGAAAACGCTTGAAGAGAATATTCAAGCTGTCAGAAGGCTTCATAATAATGGAATTCTGACCATGGCATCTCTCATTTTTGGTCTTGATTCCGATACACAGGAGGTGTTCGATCTGGGTTATGAGTTTCTGGTAAAATCAAAAGCTGCTTTTTTTCAGGCTTGTGCAATGACACCATATCCCGGAACGCCTGTTTTTGAAAAACTGAGAAATGAGGGAAGAATCCTGACAGATGACTGGGGCAAATTTGACTCGACAAAGGTTATTATCTCTCCAAAAAATATGACTCCCGAAAAACTTCTTGAAAGTTTCGATCATATTAAACATACGATTTACGGAAAAATGTCAATCCTTAAACGTGCGTTACCTAACATCACGATCAGTTTTGAACAGGCCCTGTTTTATTTTGCGTTAAACCAAGGTTATCATTCAAATAATAATCCCTCGGTGAAAACAAATATTTACAAAAATCCGGCAGGTGTACCGGTCGATTTTAACGTACAAAAATACATACCCACGATTCCTGTTCAAAAAGCGGTTTTTTGAGCATATGGAAAGTGTGAAGTGCGAAATATTTCACACCGCGCGGTTGATTAAAATTATCGAGGAACGGTTCATCAGGATATTCTGAAACTTTCTTGCGAAAAAGGAAGTAAAGGAATGATATCATATACTGTGCTTGAAGAGATGGTCAAGGCCCTGCAGTATGCTGATGATAGTTCATCTTTTTATTCAATTTACTTCCTTAGGGAAGCCATGTCAATGACGAAACGGTACTTGATATCATTCTTTGCTAACCTCTCAAAGGCCTCATTGATTTGATGCACTCCGATCAGCTCAATCTCCGCGGTAATATTGTGTTCGGCACAAAAATCCAGAACTTCCTGTGTCTCAGCGATTCCCCCGATATTTGAACCCGAAAAACTCTTCCTTCCCGAAATCAGGTTAAAAGCTCCGACCGGAAGCTGGTCCTTTTAGCATCATTCACTTTGGAAATGGAGGTACTGAACACTACGACATGAGCACCCATCGCCTTTGCAATTTTTATCGCCATGTGCCCCAATCCTCCTATGCCGATGATTCCCACTTTTTTACCCGGGCCTGCATTCCAATGTTTTAACGGAGAATAAACCGTGATTTCTGCACATAATATCGGCGCTGCTGAAGCCAGATCCAATTTTTCAGGGACATGAAGCACATAATTTTCATCCACAACAATACTTTCGGAAAAACCGCCAATGGCATGTAAATCAGAATGACAAATTCCACAGTAGAGAATCTCAATTTCGACATCATGGGGTTGGAGTTCTCTTCTGCATATTGTCAAGGGATGTAAAGGAGCATTTGCTGCCCCTGTTCCGTATGCTTTAATCAACTTTGTTTTCATAATACTTCTTTATTGAATTTAATTTCTCCTTGATAATTAAACTGCCTTCCCCATATCAAACGCCTCATTCATAGTCTTTTTTGATTTAATATCTCCCTTTTCCCATACTCCTGTTCCATAAATAATTCCTTTTTCCTTTGGATTTTCCAAACAGGATGTAAACCCCCTGAATCCCTCAATAGTTCTTTGCATCGCTGGTTTGTTGTTAACGGCAGCCGTGACAATAAAATAGAATTCCTTGTTGCTGATTTCTGTGTATCTGGAACAGGTTCGGTCAATAAGAGTTTTCATCTGACCACACATGGTATAAAAATATACCGGGGTTGCCATAACGATGACATCGGCTGAAATCATCTTCTCCAATATTTCAGCCATATCGTCTTTCTGAGCACACTTACCAGCATTAATACAGGTTCCGCATCCGGTGCAGTAATTGATTTTTTTCTCCTTCAAAAAAACTTTCCCGGTCTGATGTCCCGCTTCTTCTGCACCCTTTATAAATTGGTCGCACAAAAGGTCTGAGTTCCCCCCTTTCCGGGGACTGGACGATAAGACTAACACATTTTTCTTCATAATCTATCCTTTTTTATAATCAACGGCCAACCAGTTTAGCAGCATTTCCGGAATACCTGTCACCTTGAGTTGTAATCTTTGAGACTTCATTTTCAATTGAACGAATTTCATCTGCGGTTAATTCAACGGATAATGCTCCCAGATTTTCATCCAGCCGTTCAAGCTTTCTGGTTCCGGGAATTGGCACAATCCAGGGTTTTTGTGCAAGAAGCCATGCAAGTGCGATCTGTGCAGGGGTCGCATGTTTCTGTCTGGCCATCTGTTCAAGCAACTCTACAAACACTTTATTTGCCTTACGGTTCTCCGGAGTCAAGCGTGGAACACTATTACGAAAATCGTTCTTGTCGAAAACCGTATTCTCGGTAATTTTCCCGGTAAGAAACCCTTTCCCAAGCGGGCTATAGGGTACGAACCCAATGCCGAGTTCTTCAAGCGTAGGAATCACTTCCGCTTCAGGTTCTCTCCACCACAGGGAATATTCACTCTGAAGCGCGGTGACCGGTTGAACGGCATGAGCCTTGCGTAGGGTCTGGGGACTTGCTTCTGACATTCCAAAGTGTTTTACTTTACCTGCTTTTATCAAATCGCTGACTGCACCAGCCACTTCTTCAATCGGAACATCCGGGTCAACACGGTGCTGGTAAAACAGGTCAATGGCATCAATTCTAAGCCGTTTCAGGGAAGCCTCTGCAACTTCTTTAATGTGTTCCGGACGGCTGTTTAACCCAAGCCATTGCGGGCCACCGTTTGGGTCAAGTTCAAATCCGAATTTTGTTGCGATTACTACCTCCCCCTTAAATGGAGCCAGCGCTTCGCCCACCAGTTCTTCATTAGTGTATGGCCCATAGACTTCTGCCGTATCGAAAAAAGTCACGCCCCGTTCGACAGCCGCTCTGATAAGCGAAATCATCTCTTTTTTATCTGCGGGAGGCCCGTATGAAAAGCTCATTCCCATACAACCAAGACCTAAAGCAGAAACTTCAAGGCCACTTCTGCCTAATTTTCTTTTTTTAATCTCTTTCATAACAGACTTATTAATATGATCAGTTTTACCTTATTTTACGCTGCAAATTTCAACTAAAAAAAGAACAGACATTTATATGGATTACTGTTTCTTATACCAATATTACTGATGTGGTTTATTCAAGATATATTACCTCGTATTCTGATTTACCTTTGTTGAAAATTTTAACAATGTAAAGATGGAAACTCTCTTAAAAATTGATACTATATCTCAATACAATTCAAAGATGGGTGTTGAAACCCTTCATCCGCTTGTCAGTATCATTGATTTTTCAAAAGTTAAACCGATCCTTGGCTCCCGGAATCAATTTGGCTTCTACTGTGTTTTTCTTAAAGAAGTGAAATGCGGGGATTTAAAATACGGTTGCAGTTATTATGATTACGAGGAAGGGACTTTGGTATTCATTGCACCCGGACAGATTCTCGGCGTCGAAACGAAAGAATTTGTTCAACCCAAAGGATGGGCATTGTTGTTTCATCCTGATTTGATTCGTGGCACTACTCTTGGCCATATGATGAAGGACTATACCTTTTTCTCCTACGAAGTAAATGAAGCTCTGCACTTGTCGGTCAAGGAAAGAGAAATTGTCATAGACTGTCTGAAGAAGATTGAATATGAGTTAAAACAATCCATTGACAAGCATAGTAAGACCCTTATCACAAATAATATCGAACTATTGCTGAATTATTGCGTACGGTTTTACGACCGGCAGTTTGTGACCCGGAACCACGTCAATAAGGATATTCTGGTGAAGTTCGAAAGTCTGCTGAATGACTATTTCCAATCGGAAAAAACTCAGACCATTGGATTACCAACCGTGAAGTACTGTGCCGACAATCTTCATCTGTCGGCAAACTATCTGGGAGACCTGATTAAAAAGGAGACCGGCAAATCACCTCTCGAACACATTCAATGGAAAGTGATTGAAATTGCTAAAGAGAAAATCTTTGATACAAGTAAGTCGGTCAGTACCATCGCCTATGAATTGGGATTCAAATATCCACAGCATTTCAGCCGGATGTTCAAGAATGAGACGGGATACTCGCCCAATGAATACAGGATTTTGAACTAGAAGACAATTTTGAAAAATATCTTCGGGATCAATATGGTTCAACTATAGATGCTCTCGTAAGAGTATTTGTCAGTTATAATATTGATTTTTCCCTTATTGGTGCGTTAAGCAGGGATCTTGCGAAATCAGTACGTGAAGAATCACATGCGTTACTTTTTTCTGTCACGAATTCACTTTTTTGTAACTACCGGTATCGACTCAAGATAATAATCTGCAGGATCACTATACCAGGAAGAGCTGTAAACGCTGCTGAGAACAATAAGATTCCCGGCATCAAAAAAGACTGCAGCCGGAT
>JAUZOW010000116.1 GCA_030706225.1 Bacteroidota bacterium
CCTTGATCGGAAAATTCACCAACCTGGTAAACAGTAGTATCTCCAAGCAACTGGTACTGGAAAGCTACAGCCAGCACCTGGTCGCTGTTCAGCGCGGTATTCAATGAAATGAAACCCAACTTTGAATTGAACGAATATTCAGAGGCAAGGAGTTTACGAGCGCTTTCAACTTTTTCAAAATCTTGTCCTGCAGTAAATCCAAACGGTGATCCTTTGAGATAATCCGTCACCCGGTTAATGTTCCGGATGTTCACAGAATCCGAAGCGTTGGGCATAATAAGATGGATCAGGTTGTTCGATTTGGTTGATGGATTCTGGACCATGTTGCCGGTAATTTTGCTGTTGTATGGCTGATATTCACCCAAATCCTGAAAAGCAACGATATTCCTGTTGTCCGTTACAGCAGCGCCTATGTTTGTCACCCAAATTTCGAGTTTGGTAATATTCACATTGGAAGTGACAACAGGAAGAGTCTTTAAAGCATCTTTATAATGATTGCGGAAATACTGTGCCAGGAAGAAGTGGCGGTTGTCTTCATATTCATCCGCTTTGATTTCGAATTTAGTTGTCTGGGCATTTCCCTGGACGGTAATATTTTTTGTGGTACTTTTTTGTTGGGAATAGATGCCGGTTACGGTAACTCTCCCAAACCTAAGCTTTGTCTTGATCCCGAAAAGGCTCTGGTTTCCTTTGATAAGAGTGGAAGATAAAGGCATATCAACATCTCCACCTTCGATCAGCTGGATAATTTCGTCTTCCTTTCCTTCGTATTTAAGTTTCAACTTATTCTCAAATTCAAAAGTCGCCTGCGTATTATATGCGGTTTTGAATTCAATTTTATCTCCGATTTTGGCGATCACATTCATATTGATCTTTTCGTCAAAGTCGAAATTGGTCTGTCTCCTCATCTGGGTATTCAGCATCGGGTCATCCCGTTTGTTTGAAATGATGCCAAAAGTAATTTCCGCAGACCCCTGAGGCCTGATATCCACAGTATTATTACCAAAAATCGTTTCAAATACCTTTCCACCGATATGAATCTTTGGAATCGTCCCCTTGCTGTTGTCAATACCTGCCGCCTCGGCACGATCCTGCCAGTATTTCCGCATCATGGTCTCATTATCCATGTTCTGGTATTCTTCAAAGCTCATGGAAGTGGGAAGCCGGTATGTGAGATTGCCTATTTTGTATGTATAGACATATGTGTGGGTGGCCATGTCATATTCAAGCTCTACATGAAGATTGGAAGGATTCTTGAGATACAGGGCATGATTATTCCAGGCGCCGGGGAGAGTTGATTCTTCATCAAAAGGATAACGCAGAGCAGTATCACCTTTTTTAGCCGTATCGGGAGGAAGACTTATGGCAGGTAATAAAAATGAACACTTCGAAGAAAAGCCTTGCAAAGGAAAGAATATGCCGGACAGCAGCAGCAACAGAACAGCAACAGGCCCTCTGGCAAAATATGTATAATTCTTCCTCAAATTCAGTACAATATTATCTTACAATTCAATGCAAAAAAAGACGTACTCATTTTTTTACAATATTTTTAAAGCACGCCTGATGAGTTCTTCCACTGGTAAGGTTTCACCGTCTTCGGATTCCAGAACCTTAATCAATGCTTTTTCGGCAACACTTTTAGCGAAACCGAGGATTGTCAAACCAGTTAACGCTTCATCCTTCTTTAAATTGTTTTGTTTCCCTAATTTTTCGAAGGGTGATAAATCCTTGGAAAGCTTGTCTTTAAGGTCCACAATGATCCGCTGTGCCGTCTTGGCTCCTATTCCTTTTATGCTTTGCAGCAAATGTGTATTCCCTTCTGCAATAGCCCGGGCAACTTCAGCGGGGGAGCTCGATGACAGAATCATGCGCGCTGTATTCGCTCCGACACCGGAAACACTGATCAACATCCGGAACAGATCCCGTTCCGCCAGATTTGCAAATCCAAAAAGCGACTGGCCATCTTCCCGCATTACAAGATGGGTATATAACTTGCATAATTCATTCTCCTTTAGCTGAGAATACGTTGTCAAGGAGATATTCAGAACATATCCGATCCCGTTGACCTCAATCACAGCATAAGCAGGATTCTTTTCAACCAGAAGGCCTTTAATGAATTCGTACATGAGTATGAAAGAATGAATTAAATGTCAATTGCACCTCTATTGAGACAGCATGCAAAAATAATAATTAATCCCTAAAGAAGCCCATTTTCCTTAAGTGCTTCTTCCAGTTCACGGTACGAAACCGGTTTGGCAAGGATTTTTTTATTCCTGTCAAGCAAAAACATCGTCGGAGTCGCATAAATGTTATATTCTTCCGTCGCCGGCCCTGCAAATCCTTTAAAATCACACACATTGATCCAGTTCAGCTTTTCCTGCTTCAAAAAACCTGTCCATTCTGTGCGACTGGTATCGATAGATACCGCAATGATCTCAAAGCGTTTGTGTTTCTGCCCTTCATAAAGTTTTTTCACTTTGGGAAGCATCTCAGCGCAATGGCCACATTCGCTCGACCAGAAGACCACAAGCGTGTATTCCGAATTACTTGCCGAAAGTTTGATATGTTTCCCTTTGTTATCGGTCAAATCAAAATCAGGAGCCTGTTTCCCGATGGCAATCTTCTTGAAATTATCCAGTTTCTTTTGCAAAGCTGTTTTTCGTGCCTGGTCTTCACAGGCAAAAGGATCCTGGAAATTATCTGCTATATACGTGATCACATCATCAAAATGATATTTGTCAAAACCACCAACAATATAATCGAGTAAAAATTTGAAAACTTCTGCATTTCCCGAAGCAGAACTGAGAATAACTGTCACAGCTTTGATGAATTCAGTCTCCAGTTGTTTTTGCGATAGCCGGTTATCGCTGTATAAGGCGAGATATGAGATGGCCTTGTTACTCCATACATTACTGTGAATCAACAGAGTATCCTGAAAATCAGCACCATCAAAAAAATGAGTTTTCAGCCAGTTGATCCGGTCATCTTTCAATAATGACCCTGAAATAAACGGGGTTTTCATTGTTTTAAACATCCGGATCGCATAAAAACCGGGATTCCGGCTTGCCAGGGAATCAAGGATCCTGCTCTCTTCTTTCTGGATGAACTCATATTTCATGACTGAACGTAGATAATAATCGTCATTATCAGGATAATAATCCAGAACGGGTGTCAACACTTCCATTTTCGACTGGGTCAGCCGGTCAATCCTCCGAAAGAAATAATAAATCCGGTTTTCATCCGAAGAAATAAAATGAATACTGTCAGCCGGGAATAATGCAACCGTTGAAAATTCAATATTTTCCTTATTGAAAACCAGGTCGAGCAACTGGTCTTTTCCCCATACCAGCCGGTACAGTCCCGGCTGAAGCCCAGGCCGCAACTTGAAGAGGAACTTACCGGCCGGATCAGGTTTTACAGAATCCAGTAATGTGGCACGTTCTCCATAAACGGAAGTAAAGTAAACTATTGCCGGAACTTTTCCGGTTAACTGACCTTTGATCGTATATCCTTCCTGGGCAAACAGTAATGACGGAAATAACGCGAAAAACAAAATCGCAATTCTTCTCATAGTTTCAGGTTAATACTATTTTTTCTTGTTCTTATGATTCGGAGTTGTTGAAGGAGGCCCGAGCAGTTCAGCAAGTTTTTTCTGTAAATCTTCTCCTTGAAGATTCCGGGCAATGATTTTTTGATCCTTATCCAACAAAACATTGGAAGGGATCGAAAGAATGCCGTACAACCTTCCCGCCTGGTTGTCCCATCCTTTCAGGTCCGAAATCTGTATCCATGTCAGGCCATCGGCTTTAATAGCATTTATCCAGTGTGAACGATCCTTATCAAAGGAAACGCCAAGAATATCAAACCCTTTGTATTTATATGCCTGATATACCTTGACAACGTTGGGATTTTCCGCACGACAGGAACTGCACCAGGATGCCCAGAAATCAACCAGAAGGTATTTCCCTCTCAGGGATGAAAGTGTTACCGGTTTGCCTGTCGTATCATTCAGCGTAAAATCCGGAGCTTGTTTCCCAAGATCCACATTATCCAATATCTTGATCCTCTTTTTCATTTCAATGACATATACCGATGAATCCAAAGCAGAATCTATGGCTGCAGCAACGGTTTTCAATTCAGGAAGCTCAAATTGCCAGGCATTCTTCATTATCACATAAGAAGCAACAACTGAATGATGATATGTTTTTGCAAAATCAAGAATTATGTTCTTCGACTGGCCTTCCAGAAGGTTATATGAAGAATCGATTTTTTTTATTCCTGCAGTATCGTGGGCAGTCTTTGCTTTCTGGTATTTTGTATCCAAATCCGACATCTGTTTTTCTATAGGAGCCATCTTTGATTTGAATTCCTTAAAAACATCCTGGGATGCAGAACCGGTGACTTGCGATCTGTCGATGCTGTCAGGATCCATTTTTATCTTAATATCTGAATTTTCAGCAAAAAACATAAGACGGACAGGCTTACCGGCTACCTGAATGCCATATAGTTGAGGCATTGGCGTACTTCCGAGAAAACGGAATTCACCGTGTTTCAGTTTTACGGAATCAACTTTAATCCAATCTTTGACTTGAGATTTTTCAAGATAAACCATTCCGGTATCTACTCCCTGAACAGATCCGGTGATGAGAAACTGATTCTCCTTACGGTTATTGCAGGAAACGAACACTGCCATTATTGACAGAATAACAAGAAACTTTTTCATGGAAAAGCAATTTTAAAAACAAAAATAGGATTTTATTAATTATGGACAGATACCGGCTATAAAGTTTCATGTTTCATGTTCTATGACGTGACGCGTAACGCGTGACAAATCGTGACGCGTGACGCGAAAAATCGTGACACGTGAAAAAGTTCCAGGTTCCAGAGTTTCACAGTTTCACAGTTTCACGATTTCGCAGTTTCGCTATTTCGTGATTATAACGCAAAACCGCTATCCCCGGAGGGGATCCATAACGGTAGCATGAAGGTGACCACGACAAATATTCCCTCTCCCGGAAGGAGATTAATTTGCAACAAAATCATCTCACGGGAGGGGGTCAGGGGGAGGGACGAAAAAATCGTGACGATCGTGATGCGTGATGCGATCTTCCTGAAGTAGTGAAACTGTGAAACCTTGAACTGGAATGTTTTAGGTCATTTTAAAGAATTCTCTTACTTTTACGCGATAATTCAAACCAACATGAAACTATTGCGGATACTTATAATTCTGTCAATTTCAGCGGTTTTTTCGCTTCGTGTCAATGCTCAGCCACTTATCGGAAAGCCTTTGTATGATTTTACGCAGGAACCGGTTCTGTACACTGTCGGATATGCTCATCTCGACAGTCAATGGCGATGGGATTATCCAGCCACCATCAATAGATTTATCAAAGCAACGCTGGATGATAATTTTATGTACTTTGAAAGATATAAAGATTATGTTTTCAATTTTTCGGGAGCCCGGCGTTATAGACTTATGAAAGAGTATTATCCGGCAAAGTATGAACTCCTGAAAAAATATATCTCACAGGGACGATGGTTTGTCGCGGGTTCTTCCGTTGACGAATGTGATGCAAACATTCCCTCCCCTGAATCCATTCTCCGGCAGATTCTTTATGGAAACGGTTATTTCCGTAACGAGTTTGGAAAAGAAAGCGTTGATTTCCTTCTTCCCGACTGTTTCGGATTTCAGGCCGATCTCCCTTCCGTGCTGGCTCATGCCGGGTTGAAAGGTTTTTCTACACAAAAGCTGGGTTGGGGATCTGCTGTTGGAATTCCTTTTAATATCGGAAACTGGATCGGTCCCGACGGGAAAGGTATCGTCGCTGCATTGAATCCGACCAGTTATACCAGTGATATTGATCCCCGACTGGATACGGCAAAGTATTGGATCGACCGGATTAACGACAATGGTAAGAAATATGGTATTTATGCTGATTACAGGTATTACGGTACCGGTGATATTGGTGGTGCTCCTTCTGAAAAAGCGATTAAGAATGGCGTAGGAAGCATGAATAACCCTGACAGTAAAATTCATGTATATTTATCGTCTGCTGATCAGTTTTTCCGCGATCTGACCGATGCTCAAAAAGCTCAGCTTCCCTCCTATTCAGGTGATCTTCTGCTTACCCAGCATTCTGCCGGTTCCCTGACTTCGCAATCGTATATGAAGCGCTGGAACCGGAAAAACGAACTTCTGGCTCAGGCTGCCGAACCTCTTGCGATAACAGCTGACTGGCTTGGCAGCCAGGAATATCCTCTGGATAACATGAATCAGGCCTGGTGGCTGGTTCTTCAAAGCCAGATGCATGATATGCTTCCGGGAACCTGCATCCCCACTGCTTATGAATATGCATGGAATGACGAAGTACTTGCATTAAACCGGTTTTCATCTGTCTTACGAAGTGCTGCCGGTAGTGTTTGCCGTGCTCTGGACACCCGGGGACAGGGAAAATCCATTGTAGTTTATAATCCGGTAGCTATCGACCGTCAGGATGTCGCTGAAGCGGATATCCAATTCCCTGAGGGAGTTCCCGATGCGGTTCTCGTGACAGGTCCCGACGGAAAAGAAACCCCTTGCCAGATAACCGGACATTCGAAAACCTCTCTCCATCTTCTTTTTATTGCTCATATTCCTTCCATGGGATTGGCATGTTATGATGTCCGTCCGGTAAAACATGAACCGACCTTCAGAACCGGTGTTTCCGGTACCGGAAATACACTTGAAAATGAATATTATAAAGTGACCCTGAATGCCAACGGAGATATTTCCGGTATTACCGATAAAAAACTTAATAAGGAACTGCTTTCGGCACCAATCCGGATGGAATTTCATAAAGAACACCCGGAATACTGGCCTGCCTGGAATATGGACTGGAAAGACCGGAAAGAACCTCCCATCGGTTTTGTTGACGGAAATGTTAAAATGACTTTTACTGAAAACGGACCTGTAAGAACCTCCATTCAGGTCGAACGAACAGGGATGAACTCCGTCTTTCATCAAACAATCTCTCTCTCTGCCGGAGAAACAGGACAACGTATCGAATTCCGGAATAACGTGGAATGGCAATCCAAAGGCGTCAGCCTGAGAGCTGCTTTTCCGCTGACTGCTTCCAATTCTGCAGCAACCTATAACCTCGGACTGGGGACAATCGAACGGGAAAACAATAACGAAAAAAAATATGAAGTCCCTTCTCGTGAATGGTTTGATCTGACCGATAAATCAGGAACTTACGGTGTATCTGTGCTGGAAGATTGCAAGTTTGCATCCGACAAGCCGAATGATAAAACCCTTCGACTTACTCTTCTTTATACACCTCAAACCAATGTTTATCATGATCAGGGGACGCAGGACTGGGGAATTCATGAATTCACCTATGCTTTATACAGCCATAAAGGCGACTGGCGCACAGGCCAATCGGAATGGCAGGGACGCTTTCTGAATCAACCGTTGAAAGCATTTCAGGTTACTGCACATGAAGGGTCTCTCGGAAAATCATTTTCCCTTGTTTCCGTCAATACTCCTGAAGTTGACATCCGGGCGGTCAAAAAAGCCGAAAATGGAAATGGAATCATCATACGACTCCAGGAGCTTTTCGGGAAAGATGTCTCCAGAGTGGAAGTTACTTTCCCCGCTAAGATTCTTTCTGCCTCGGAAACCGACGGTCAGGAACGTGTCCTCGGAAATATTCCTGCATCCGGTAACAAAATGGTCGTCGATATGAAGAAATTCGGAATCCGGAGCTTCAACATCAAGCTGGATAATCCTGAAAATAAACTCACACCATCTGTTTCATACCCTCTGAATCTCACGTATGATCAGAATGTGACTTATCAGGAATCGAATAAAAAGAACGGAAAATTTGATGAATCCGGAATGGCGCTTCCTGCTGAACTGCTTCCCGGATCCATAACTATGGATGGAATCCGTTTTACTCTTGGGAAAACCACTGACGGACAAAATAATGTTCTGACCTGCAAAGGACAAAAAATTCTTCTCCCGAAAACCGGACATTTTAATAGGATTTATATCCTGGCAGCCGCTGTAAATGATACAAACGGACAATTCCGCGCCGGAAACAATAAAAAAAGCTTCCGGATTTCAAAATGGACCGGGAAAATCGGAAGCTTTGACCTTAGAAAATGGGATAAATTCGAACGTATTACCGGACTTGAACCCGGATTTATTAAACGCGATGAAGTAGCCTGTTTCATTACACATCTATGTAAAGATACCCTAAATATACCCTATCAATATGCTTATATTTTCAAATACGGAATGGATGTTGCTCCAACAGCCGCCTATATCCAGCTTCCCGAAAATGAAGGGATTAAAATTTTTGCAATCACTGCAGCCGATGACCCGTATGCCCAGATAGAAACCCTTCAGCCGCTTTATGATGATTTTTCAGGAAGAAAAGCATTGTCACTGGTTCTGGAAAAAAGAACCATAACGGAAGATATGGTTCCCATAGCAACCTGCACGAAATTCCAGAGC
>JAUZOW010000117.1 GCA_030706225.1 Bacteroidota bacterium
ACAGTTCCGGTGCTCCCTCCGTTGCACAAAACATCCGTTTCAGTGAGGGAGAGGGTAACCGCCGGTGGCTGGTTCACAGTGATGGAAGTGCTCATCGTGCAAAGGTTGGCATCCTGTACGTAAACGGTATGCGAACCCTGGGCCAGTCCGGTAAAGGTATAAGGCGAGGTATGGGTTGCATAAACACCTGCATCAATCTTGATCATATACGGAGATGTGCCTCCGCCGAAAGTAGCCGTCACGGTTCCGGTGCTCCCTCCGTTGCACAAAACATCAGTCTTGGTCAGGGAAAGAGTGACCGCCGGTGGCTGGTTCACGGTGATGGAAGTGCTCAGCGTGCAAAGGTTTACATCCTGTACATAAACGGTATGCGAACCCTGGACCAGTCCGGTAAAGGTATAAGGTGAAGTATGCGTCGCATATACACCAGCATCGATCTTGATCTGATAAGGAGAAGTGCCTCCTCCAAAAGTAGCCGTTACCGTACCGTCATTGCCGCCGTTGCATTTAATATCGGTCTTTGCCAGGGAGAGGGTAACAACGGGTGGCTGATTCACGGTAATTGAAGAACTATTCTCACAATTATTAGCATCTTTTACCCAAACGGTATGTGATCCCAACGCAAGACCGGTAAAAGTATAAGGCGATGTTTGTGTTGCGTAAGCACCTGCATCAATCTTGATCATATAAGGCGACGTGGCACCACCAAATGTGGCAGTTACCGTTCCATCGCTTCCTCCATTGCACAAAATATCGGTTTCCGTCAGGGAAAGTGTTGGTAAAGGATTAATCGTCGCCAGAACGGAGACAGTATCGCTTGTGCATGGAAAGCCGCTGGTACTTGCTGTAAGCCAGTACCTTGTCGATACCGAAATATTTGGAGAGTAGGATGTACCGGTAGCAACAAGAACCGTCGCACCTGGATTACTGTACCAGTTAATGGTCGTTCCGGATGCAGCTGTAGCCGTCAGGTTCACAATTCCGGGTCCGCAACGGGAGTCTGCCGTTGGAACTGGCGGGTTTGGTGTAATATGGAATGAACCGGCGATAAAATCGTCCAGCGATGCAGTTAAAGATTGAGAAGACCTTGCTTCAAGTAAAAAACTCGCTTTACATAACATTGCCGGGTTTAGATTCAAGGTATCAGGGAGGGTAATCAAACCTTCATAAAATGCATTTGGAGGATAAGTAGGAGTAGGGTAAACCCCGCCACCTGGCTGTCCATATGAAGGTACCGGATAGGATTGAGAATTATTTTGGGCAGCGATGGCCTCGGTAACTTGTACCGGAATCAGACTAAGATTATTGCCCTCAGTCCCGTTTCCTACCCCAACCCATTTATGAACCGTTACCGTCGCAAATTGTCCTCCATTGGTAAAGTTGGCGATAATCAATAAATCACCAACGATATGTTCCGGAAGTAAATTTTGGGGAGGCCCCATCACTGGAGTGGTTCCATTCAGGTAAAGCCAGAAACCAATCATGGCATCACCACTGATTTTACAACGGTCACCTGCAAAATGAAGCTTATGATTGTAAATGACAGCTCCAACATTGCAAAGATCATTTTTTGACTTGGTCTGGCCATAAGCCCAACGCTGATCTGCAGCCAACATGAAATCTTTTGACCCTTGCGTAAACTGATTATCTACCGTATTACCAAAAGGATCCGTTATATGTTGGTAGGTTGGTAAAGCTACAACTGAATCACTTGTCCATTCAATAGGGTTGCCATCGACGACAAAGGGCCAGTCGTATACTATCTGTGCTTTCGTTGTGAAATTCAAAAATAATGCAGGGAACAACAAAAGCAAAATAGCGACACTTCTTTTTATTCGAGTGTAGATCGTTTTTGTTTTCATCGATTTGATTTTTAATTTTTTTTAAAATCTTTTCATCCTGAATTCATGGAAGAGAGCCGCAATGCGACTTGCTCTTTCCTTTTTTCTGATGCCTTTTTTTTCATAGCGTCTGTTTTGGTTAATAATAAACTCAATATCTTCATTGCTTTTAAATAGACATAACTCTAACTTCTGGCGTTATTACAGTCCTGATACAATGTACTTTAAAGAAAAAAGAAACAGGGAAATAAATATTAAACTGGCAACCTACTCGTAGCAAATAAGATCACCTTAAAAGACATCGCAGTACTTTCCCCCTTCACCGTTTCAAACCCCCGATAATGATTCTCATCACTATCTTTCTCCCTTTCAGAAAGTAATTTTGACTTTCTTTAAAATAAATAATGTAAAAACACCAACCTTTAACAAAAAAATATGCAGCAAGATATTAAATCAAATATACGAAAAATAGAAGCTAAAGTCAATACAAAAAACTTTTTTTCAAAATTTATTAATGATTTCTTGTAATTCATTCTATTTCAATGAATAAGTAAAAAGTGATATGGGCCATGATCAAAATCTGATAAAAATCATTATATTTGATAATGTTGATATACAGTGAAATGGGATTTTAAGCTCTGACAAAAAGTATCTTTTGTGACAAAGATCAATGATCATTCCCGGAAAATCAGAATTCCGGAAAGAAAAGGAAAACCACCTGCGAAAGCTTCCGGACTACCGGTAAAAAATACTATACGTTTTTATCAGAAACCTGTTCCCGTCCTGATCATTATTATTATCCTGACGGTGATAGCATTTCTTCCGGTTCTTAAAAATGAATTTATGATCAGCTGGGATGACGGGGTATATATTACCGACAATACAATAATCCGGAACCTGAACGTGAATGCCATCCGGCTAATGTTTACAACACCTGTCAATGCTACATATGTTCCAATTCCCTTATTGACTTTTTCAATAGAATACAAACTTTTCGGACTAAACCCGGTGATTTACCATCTCGATAACCTGATCCTTCATATATTATGTGTCGTCCTCGTATTCAATGTTTTACGAAAATTGAGGCTTGATGTTTTATATGCAGCCATGGGGGCATTGGTATTCAGCATTCATCCCATGCATGTCGAGAGTGTCGCATGGATCACGGAAAGGAAAGATCTGCTTTACAGCCTGTTTTTTCTTATTTCATTGCTTTTCTATATCTATTATTGTACGAAAGACACAAGAAAGGCCGGGTGGTTTCTCTTAAGCATTGTTTTTTTCATCTTGTCGCTTTTTTCAAAGATTCAGGCTGTCTCGCTTCCATTGTGTATCGTGCTCATTGATTATTTTCTAAATCGCCGATATAATATGCGGGTAATTCTGGAAAAGGGGCCTTTCTTTTTACTTTCCCTGCTTTTCGGGATTGCCGGAATTCTGATCTTACAAAAAGGTGGAGTACTCAAATCCAATGAAATTTATTCGCTGACGGAACGACTATTATTCGGAAGCTATGCATTATCGGCATACATTATTAAATTCTTTGCTCCGTTTCATCTTAGTGTTTTATACCCATTACCGATAGCCACCGGTGAACTTTTACCCCTGAAATATTATCTGAGTCCGTTTTTTTTGGCAGGCCTTGTTATCATTACCATTATCAAATGGAGAAAGTCCAGACCTTTTCTTTTCGGGGTTTTGTTCTTCCTTTTCAATATTGTATTTATGCTGCAGATTGTAAGTGCCGGGACTGCTTATCTTTCCGATCGCTTCACCTATTTGCCCTATTTGGGATTTTGCTTTGTTACCGGACGGTTTATCCAGGACCTTTCCGTCAGATTGAAAAATAAAAAGACGATTATTATTTTCTTTTTCTCCCTGGTTCTGCTTTTATTCATGATTCTTACCCACGAACGGTGCAAAGTCTGGAAAAACGGGGAAACCCTTTGGTCTGATGTCATTGACAAATACCCGAATAAGAATTCAAGACCTTATAATAACCGGGCGTTTTATTACCGTTCAATGAAAATAAAAGACGAAGGCTTGCACGATTACTCAATGGCTATTGCCCTTAATAATAAAGATACGGTCAGTTTAATGAACCGGGGAAATATTTATTTTGACAGGAATATGAACGATTCAGCCTACCATGATTATGTTTGTGCTTTGAGATTAGGTTACTCTAACCCTTTACTGTATGCGAATGTGGGCGCACTTTTTGTAAGGAAGGAAATGCCGGACTCTGCAATCCTGTTCTTAAATAAGGCCATCGCCCACGATTCAACCCAGAAGTATTTTTATAACAACCGTTCTGTTGCATTTGAAATGCTTGGCAAATATGATGAAGCCATTGCAGATATGAAAAAAATGCTGGAGCTTGAGCCGGATAATGACAACGTGTTTTCATTCATTGGCATTGATTACCAGAAAAAAGGAGATTTCAGTGAAAGCATTCGTTGGTTCGATAAGGCTATCCGGGTGAAGCCGACGGAAGGTAAATACTGGTTTATGCGATCACAGTCCTGGTTAAAGATAGGAGAGAAGGCAAAAGCAAAAGAAGATGCCTTGAAGGCTTCATCGTTGGGAGTGGATGTGGGGAAAGCAGATTCAAAATAGAATAAACAGTGAACGCAAACTCACTTTTTACAATGGTTCTTCCTCGTAAAACCGAAGCCTGTTTTTCAGATCGTTGATCTCATCCTGTAAATCATTCATCCGTTGCATGAGATATTTAATCGTTTCAATGCCTTCGAGATTGATATCCAGGTCATAATGCAAACGGACAATTTTTTCCAGGTCTTGCAATTGCCCGGGATCGATATACGAGTCGTTTTCAACCGTAATGATCCCAATAAGTCCGGTCTCCTCAAGCGACCGGATAAAAGAAATCTCAATATGATGATTTTCACAAAAATCGTTTACCAATATCAAATCTTCTTTATTCATCGGTCCGGTATCAGGATTTTAACTTTGACAATTCAGCAAACAACTCTTTTTCTTTTGGGGTCAGATTTGTAGGAATCTTTACAATATAGGTCACGTAAAGATCTCCAAACTGACCTTCTTTTTTATAAACCGGGAAACCTTTTCCACAGAGTTTTACTTTACTGTGGGTTTGAGTTTCCGGTTTGACTTTACATTTCACTTTGCCACTCATTGTGCCGATAGTGATTTCTCCTCCCAGGACAGCTGTGTAAAGATCGAGATAGATGGTTGTATACAGGTTTTTACCCAGTCTCTTGAAATTTGGAAGATTATCCACAGAAAAGGTTATGTAAAGATCACCGTTGGGTCCGCCATTTATCCCGGATCCTCCGTGGCCGGCAATTTTGATGGTTTGCCCGTTTTCAATACCTGCAGGAATGGTAATCCGGATAGTTTGCCCATTAACCGTCAATGTTTGTTTATGGGTCGTATACGCTTCTGTAAGATCCATATGAAGCTCTGCATGATAATCTTCTCCACGGAATCTGGCTTGCCAGTTTCCTTTATTGCTTGCCGCACGACCAAACAGAGATTCAAAAAAGTCAGAAAAATCACTGTCCGGCCTGGAATTGGATTGCCATGTTCCTTCAAAACCGGGGGACTGTTGCTGGTACGAGTTTGCTTTCTCGAATTCTTCCGCATGTTTCCAATCTGTTCCGTACTGATCGTATTTTTTCCGCTTTTCAGGATCACTCAGCACTTCATGGGCTTCATTGATCTCCTGGAATTTTTGCTTTGCGGTCTTGTCATTTGGATTCAGGTCAGGATGGTATTTACGGGCGAGCTTCCGGAAAGCTTTTTTGACTTCCTCCTGCGAGGCGTTTTTATCTATACCCAGTATCTTGTAATAATCGATGTACATCCGGGTTTTGGGTTTTTAGTATGATAACAAAGATAAGAAATATCGTCACTTGTAACGACAAGCTGTTTTTCTTCACCAAATTATTTAATATAAAAAAATTTGTATTTTTGTTGACAATTTTGTTAAACAAATTTGTCAAATATGCCGGTAAAGGATTGCCAGACAGAAAAATTGATTTTGGATACAGCCATGAGAATCTTTTTTACTGAAGGGCGAATGCATGCCACTACTCAGGAAATCGCTGATGAAGCTGGCGTCAACAGAACTCTGATACATTACTATTTCCGGTCGAAGAAAGTTCTCCTGGACACACTCCTTAAGAATGCCCGTATCGAATTTTCAGGGAATTCCGACAGAATATTATTATCAAATCTTCCGTTTAGGGAAAAGACTGAAAAATTCATCGGTGATTTTTTAAACCGGCTTATGAAGTACCCGTATCTGGAACCTTTTATTACAATGAATATCATTCAGGAAAGATTTAAAAATAAAAAATTACCGATTCCCGCTGAACCTCCGGCTGCTATCAAGCATTATATCAATGAAATAGATACGGAAATGAAAGCAGGTAATATTCCTGGAAAAGATCCTGCTCAATTTGCCCTCAATCTGTTTTCTCTTATCGTGTATCCTCTGTTAACTAAACAAATTCAGATAAGGTTGCTGGATTTGGATGACAAGGCGTATCAGAAAATACTGAATGAGCGCAAAAAAATCATAATGGATACTCTTTTACCCGTCAATACTAATAAATGAAAAAATAACATTGGATATCTAATTTGAAATGAAAATGAGAACACTCTTGCCAATAGCTTGTTTTCTTGCCATCTTTCTGGTGTCATGCAATTCACATCAGCGAAATGCCAAGAATGGGATGGTTAAGGATTACCCTGTAATGACACTGGCACCGAGAACAATTACGGTGCATAGTGATTTCCCTGCTACTATTCAGGGACAACAGGTGATCGAGATCCGGCCCATGATTACCGGCTATATTGAAAAAATAAGTGTCAATGAGGGAGACTGGGTTAAAAAGGGCCAGATGCTCTTTAAAATAAAGAACCCGCAATATGAAGAAGATGTTAAGACCGCTAAAGCAGGTGTAATGAGCGCTCAGGCAGATGTCAATAATGCAAGGATGGAAATCGAAAAGGTCAGGCCATTAGTCGAAAAGCAGATTGTCAGTGATTACCGGCTGAAATCAGCAGAACTTGCCCTTGAATCCAAAGAAGCGATATTAGCACAAACAAAAGCTGCCCTGGCCAATGCACAGACGAATCTTTCATATACGATCATAAAAAGCCCTATGGACGGTATTATTGGTACGATACCGTATAAAACAGGGGCTCTGGTCGCCAGTAACAGCACGGAAGCCTTGACAACTCTTTCGGATATCCGTGTCATTTATGCCTATTTTTCCTGGAATGAAAAGCAACTTCTTGATTTTCTTTCCAATGCCACCGGTGAATCCATGGAAGAGAAAGTTAAACATCTGAACAATATAACACTGGTTCTGGCAAATTCTGAGGAATATCCTGAAAAAGGAAAGGTTGAACTGGCAAGTGGATTGATATCAACAGAAACCGGATCTGCTACACTGAAAGCTATTTTTGCGAATGAGAAAGGACTTATCCGCAGCGGTTCCAGCGCAACCATCCGGATTCCGCAGGTTATGAATAATGTTCTGATCGTTCCCCAGGGAGCCACCTATGAATTACAGAATAAGCGTTTTATCTATGTTCTCGGGCCGGATAATAAAGTGTTAGCCAAATCTTTTACTTCCATTCCCAGCGACGACGGGAAATATTTCATTGTTAAAGACGGGTTAAAGGCAGGGGATAAGATTGTTGTTCAGGGTGTCGTTTCGATAAAGGATGGGGATAAGATTAAACCCAGGGATACCAGCGCTGTGAGCTTTTATGGAAATATTCAATAATTCTTTATAGAAAAATCTATCACAATGTTTAAATCATTTATTGAACGTCCTGTTTTAAGTACGGTCATATCTATCATAATCTTCATGCTGGGGATCCTGGGACTGGTAGAGCTTCCTATCGAACAATACCCTAATATTGCGCCTCCGACAGTTCGTGTATCCGCCAACTATCCCGGTGCTAACGCGGATGTGGTGCTGAACAGCGTCATTATTCCCCTTGAAGAACAGATCAACGGTGTGGAAGGGATGACCTATATGACTTCCACTGCGACAAATACCGGGAGCGGTTCGGTTACCGTATATTTTAAAGTCGGAACCAATCCGGATATGGCTGCAGTTCAGGTTCAGAACCGGGTTTCTGCAGCAACTAACCTGCTCCCTGCTGATGTGGTCAGGACAGGGGTGACGGTCAGAAAACAGCAGACCGGGATGTTGCTGATGATAGCTTTATACAGTGATAAACCGGAATATGATGAACTCTTTCTTCAGAATTATGCAAATATCAATATTGTTCCTAAGCTACAAAGGGTTAATGGCGTAGGAGACGCTTCTGCATTTGGGTCACTTCTTTACTCCATGAGGATCTGGTTGAAACCCGATCAAATGGCGATTTATGGAATTGTACCTGCCGACATTACAAATGCATTGAACGATCAAAGCATCGAAGCAGCTCCGGGTACATTCGGCGAACGGGGAAATCAGAGCTTTCAATATGTGATCCGTTATACCGGCAAGTTGAA
>JAUZOW010000118.1 GCA_030706225.1 Bacteroidota bacterium
ACCATCACCGTTTAACCAGGTTGTAACAATAAATTCCTTTGTTTTTCCTTTCCAATCAAGAGGGATTTTACTTGTTTTCATGTATTCCCATCCATTCTCCAAAACAATTTTGTACCAGGTTTCATCTTTCCCTTTCTTATTGCCGCTATCAATAACTTCTACTACTTTCAGGGCAAGAAATTCAACCAATTGATCCGGTTTATTTTCTTCTTCATTCTCTTCTCTAAGTTGGTAATATCCTCTTTTCTGATTAAAATTCAGTAAAATCCACGCGAGCTCTTCTTTTTCAATCTTTTGTGAAAGTGCTTTTTTTCGCAAATAATAAATTGTCCAATCATATGGGACCTTTTGATGATCCTTAAGAAATGATACATTTTTTGAAAAATCTTCTACCATTTCATTAAATGATCGTTTGAAAAGGAAATGAGCCTTTTCGCCTGGTAAGTCCGATAAATATGGAAGTTTAGGTTCACAATCTTCTTTAAATTGTCCATAATGATGTTCAAAATCTATTTCGCGAGCATAATGTTCAGGAAGAAAATTCATTAATTGTAATACCACATGTAACCTGGCTCTTCTAAGTAAATGTCTTTCTCTGAGTCTTCTTGTACTTCGAAATCCTGTTCTTTCCTTTGTTTGTGAAACAGAATTTCCACGTTCGAAATCTCCAAGTGTTCCCTGATCCATGGGAATGATTCTCGATCCCATTCCGATTATATTACCTTTCTTTTCAGAAAAGTCCTGTTCTATCAATGCCCAACCAATTGAATTTGTTCCAAGATCTAACCCAAGAATTTTTTTCATAAAGTGAACCATTTTTAAATTTTTGTTATATATTTGCTCCACAATTTGAAGCAATTCACAATAAGGATTATTCCGTTGTGAAAACATCTAAGGCGGTCCACAAGGTCGCCTTTTTTTGTAATGAAAGTGTAATATTAGTAATTTTTTTTAAATACAAGAACCTTTCTCTATTCAATTTTGCGGATAACAAAAAATTATCCTTCCCAATCACATCATATATCCTTTTATGTAAAAACGAATACTTATACCCGATAAAACGCTATTATACCCACGAAAGAACGAAAAATCAATCGTATATTTGAAAAATTGCGTAAAGAGTCCTTTTATAGAGGTCGGAGATTATTCATTTTATCACAATTTCGACAACCCGCTTGATTTTGGACAAAAATGTGTTCTGTATCATTACCCATATGCGAATAACGACAGGCTTAAGACAGGAATTGCCTAAAATAACAGGCTGACCTCTCCCTGTATCACCCGCCCGGGGTTTCTCTGGCAATGGTCGTCAATATAGGTTACATTGAAAAGGTTGTCGCAGTCGACTGCCAGGGTGAGCTTATGAAACAATGTCTTCCAGAGCCGGAATCCGAAGGTGGAATAATCGGGAAACTCTGCACGACCTAACACCAGATCTTTTTCATTCAGATCATTGATCCAGCTTCTCCCGACATATTTGTAAAGAATATTCAAAGAAACAATCCTGTGCATCCAGGTAATTCCTGCAGTTGCTTTATGATCCGGAGCTCCGGTCAGCGATTTCCCCGTCAGATCTCCTTCTTTTTCATTCACGGTCATCTGATATTTCCCGATCCCCGAATGGGAATAAGAATACCCTGCATTGACACGGATATGTTGTGTCAGGTTCATCTCAACTTCTCCCTCACATCCGAAAATCCGTACTTCACTGATATTTCTTTTCTGAGTCACCGGTGCAATCCGGTAACCCATATTGACCGAATCTCCGGTTTCTACAGAATAAATAAAATCATTTCCAATGGAATAATAAACCGAACCGGATAACCTGACTTTACTGAAAAGAACGGTTTCCCCGCCGGTTTCTATATTGTAAAGATTTTCCGGTCCCAGCGAAGGATTGGAGATACGGAAACCGTTTGAGATCTTTCCGCTGCGGCAAAGATCATCCAGGTTGGGCGCTCTGAATCCTTTGGCAATGGACACATATACTTTAGATCCATCCTGGAATTTATAAAGAAATGAAAGCTTCGGATCGAACCCCTTCCAATAACTTCTGTGAGGTAAGGTGTCCTGAAATCCTGTCAGGTATTCGATCGAATAGGATGGATATTCAACCTTGAACAATCCATCATGAAATACAGCTGAATTATAACGCAACCCAAGATTTAAGCTTAATCCGGGTAAGGAAAATTTTATCTCGTCCTGGATATACCCTGCCAACAGGTCAATCTGACCTGCATTGGTTACAAGATCCGTGGAAGTATAGTAAATATCCTGCCCGTAAACACTTCCTTTCTTATATTCCGCTCCGGCTGAAATTGTATGATATTTCCCTGCTTTTACCGTGAATCCTGCGGTCATGCCCATATCGGTCCGCTCCGATTTTACGAGATAAAGGTTGTAAGCGGCATCACTCATGAATTCGTTCATTCTGCGGAAACCTTCCCGGTTATAATAACCGGAAATATCCCATTGAAAATTTTTACGGTCGCCTTTGTACCGGAAACGGAGCATATAATTTTTATGCTGCTCATAGGCACCCGACGACTCATAGATCCGGATCCCTTTCCCGCGGTTATCATTGTAAAAGCTGCAGCCCAGTTCCACCTGTTGACCGTTCCCGAAATCATATCCGGTCATACCGCCAATCATGGCTTCCCGGAACTTTGTATTTGTATAAAACGTATCGGCTGGAGTAAGATATTCAGGTATTTCCGGATTATATCCGGCACTTTGGGTATAAAATCCGTTCAGGTTATAAAAAATCCCACTCCTTTTTCCTTTCGGATGAACGGTACCGTTCAGTGAATAATCGGTTTTGAAGGTTTCAAAGGTGCCATAGGATGAAGAGAGTGTTCCGGAAACGACCTTATCCGATCTTCCAGAAGTCATCTCAATAACACCTCCCATGGCATTGCTGCCGTATTTTGCCGGCCCCGGACCTCTGATGACCAGGATTTCGCCCAGGTTCCCGTGATTGATGCGGTTCCAGTTCACAGAACCGCCATCCGCTTTATTCAGAGGTACACCGTCAAGCAATATCAGTGTCCTCCCCTGATCATTTCCACTTAATCCCCTCATACTTACTACCTGGTCACTTCCAAAGATTCCCGTAGTGGTATTCAGGTTGACACCGGAAATATAGTCCAGTACGTTGGTGATCTGCAGTCCCGGATTTTCCCGGATCATTTCCTGATTGATCATGGTCATCCGGGCCGGAACATTGCTGTACCGGTTATCCATTTTTTTATCGACAATATCGACTTCGGATATTAAAACCGGGATTTCCGTCAGAGTAATATCTTTTACCTGATATGGCGACCGGTTGACAACAATCTGTTGTTCGACTGGATTACACCCTACAAAGGTAACCCGGAGCGTATAGGAACCTTTTGACGGAAGAGTAAGGGAAAAGATCCCGTTATCGTCAGTAATGGATCCCGACCGGGTAGATTTCACCATAACATGAGCTCCTTTCAGAGGTTTTCCTGTGGAGGAGAGCCAGACAGTACCCTTGATATTGATCTGTCCGTCAACACTCCCGCACAGGAAAATCCCCAAAAGAAAAACAAGAATAAAAAGCCGGTGTGTAAAATTCATCCCGACTCCGGTTTACTAGTTGATCATAATTTTTTTGGTAAACCAGGCGCTTTGATCTTCGAATTTCACGGATAAAAGATAGGTTCCTTTTGCAAGGCCCGGAAGGTCGACAACAACTGAGGTACCTGCATTTGTTTTTGACATAACGGTTCTCCCGGTCATGTCGGAAATGCGGAGTTCATCCATAGAAACCATCGAATTTACATTAAAATGACCATTCGAGGGATTCGGTCCCAGATTGATACGGTTTGAGAATAAAATTTCTCCAACACCCGTCGGACCGGTAGCTGTCACCAGAATGTCGTCAATGCGGGTTTCTCCTGTGGAAGTTACGGTTCCACCGTTGACACTGGTATCGGAAGCCATGATCCAATTGATATATACGGAAGATGTACCTTGTCCTGTAATAGGCAACGGAAGGCTGTCGACAACACCGTTTGTCCAGTTGGTGGATACTACAACGGTTCCGGAAGGAACATCTTGAAAAGTACCGCCACTGATTTTCCACTGGAGTTTAAAATCGCGGGGGCCATCTGCAGTACTGTATTGTTTTGAAGAAACCTTGAAATTACTGTAACCGTTAGCTTTGAATTTAATGGACCATAATTTTGCATTGGCGCCATTATCCCAGCCTTTCGCCGCTGCAGCATAATCGGTAACACCTTCAGCGAAATAGATGGTGCTGTAAGTGGTATCCGTTCCTTCATACCGGATATCATAGCTTTTATTTCCGGAAAGGCCGAGATTGGCATTCAGGCTGTCGGGGCCGCCGTTCACCGGGAAATTCCATCCTGTAATCACCGTCTGGGCGCTTAATGAACAGGATGCGATTAAAAGAATTGCAAAAAGTAAATGTTTTTTCATTGATTGATGGGTTTAAGTTAATAATTGATTTTGATCACCTTATCCCCTGCACCCCTTCTCCTTCAGGAGAAAGGGACTGAGGCAGGGATGTTCTTTTCATTTTTGTTTATTGCTGAACTTTCATTGAAAATGTAATGGTTCCCTGTGTATTTTCATCCGCAGAAATCACATGAATAAGTCCTTTTTTGCCTTTTGCCGTGAGGAACGGGATGACCTTTCCTGCGGTTGCCCATTTGAACTTCCTCTTCCCCCAGACATCATCATAGGAGACAATCAGGAGGCTGTCGTTATGACAGGCATCGTAGGATGTAAGAGGAATCGGGGAAGAATCAACACTGATATCCCATTTGGTATAATTTTTAACTTTCCATGAATTGATAAACGGATAATATTCAACAATTCCGCCTCCATACTCACCGGGAGATGAAAAGGTCGGAGAAGGCAGGTTATCGTCAACGAGATAGTATGTTGCAATATCTATGGAATCCGGAGCCATTCCGGCTGAATCACCTTTAAACACCTTGCCTGTAGCACAACATAAAAACTGACCGACTGTAGTATTTGCCTGATATCCCATGGTAATTCCGGGGTATTCAAGAATTCCTCCCCAGGCTGAATGGGGATCTTTATAAAGAGTAATGGAAGTAGATGCAAACAGGCGGTTTTTATCCATGATCTGGAAGATCCATTTCGCTGTATCTTCGATATTCTGGTAAAAAATCTTGTTAACGGAAAATCCGGAAGAATTCATTCCCGAATCCAGGACTACTTTTATTTTTCCGTCAGGGGTTATTTTTTTAATAACCAGATTGGTTATATTGGCATTCCCCGGCCGGGCAATGATTCCAAACCGAAGCGCTCCGCCTGTTTTTACTACCGAACCGTTGGCAGTATATTCCGATCCTGAGTTCAGGCTTATTACCGGACCTGTAAGATCCTTATCTTTTGCACATCCGAACAACAACCCGGCTATTGCAGCCAGTATAAGTATATTATGCTTCATAGGAACGTAGAGAATTAAATTAGTTTCAAAAATACCAATTTTTATCGATATGCATCATTCGACACATCGAATCTGTAAAGTAAAATCCCGCAATATCTTCAACCACTCATCCGCATACATGCTCATTTGCTTTTTTGCTATCTTTACCTAAATTTTCAGGTTATGCAGGTAAGCATTTGTGGTTCATCAGGTTTCATTGGAAAGGCGCTTTTCAGGGAGTGCCTGAAAAAAGGATGGACAATTAACCGGATCAACCGGGAGTCATTTAATATGACAGACGAAGAATTCATTGAAAAAAAAATAGAAGGATCGGATGTCGTTATTAACCTGGCTGGCGCTTCATTATCAAAGAAATGGACCCGGGAATGGAAAATGGAGATCCGCGACAGCCGGATTCTGACTACCCGGAGACTTGTTGCTTCCATCGCAAAAGCAGTAAAGAAACCTTCTCTTTTCATTCAGGCATCTGCAGTCGGAATTTACGACCATGAAGGAATGCACACGGAAGATAGTACGAGGTTCGGTACCGATTTTCTTGCTCAGGTTTGTCAGGATTGGGAAAAGGAAGCGCTGATTGCTGAAAATACAACCCGGCTGGTCATTTTCCGGCAAGGGGTCGTACTGGGACCTAACGGCGGCATTATCGAAAACATGAAAAGCTATTTCAGGTACGGACTTGGCGGGAGGATCGGAAACGGGGATCAGTACATGTCATTCATCCATATTGACGATCTCATGGAAGCATTCATGTTTGCCATCGATCATCCGGAAATGTCGGGCATTTACAATGCAGTTACGCCCTATCCTTCAACAAATCGTGAATTTACCATGAAATTCGGGAGAGTTGTAAACCAGCCTGCCGGTTTTACTGTACCCGCTTTTGCTGCCCGTTTATTCCTGGGTGAAAGAGCATCCCTTCTTCTCGATAACATCCAGGTTTATCCCGACCGGCTCAAAAAAGCAGGCTTTACCTGGAAATACCCCACTGTACAGAATGCGCTGGTAGCAACGTTCAGGTAAGAAGTACACCACGTGGGACGTGGAGCGTGTGACGTAAGAGGTACGCTTCTTTGCTACTTGTCAATGATCATTCTGCTTGTTTTATTTCCTCTGTCAGAACGGGTCCTGATAAAATATACTCCGTCAGGTAATCCGTTTTTGTTAATGTTCAACAAATTATCTGAAGAATAAAAGGTATCAATTTTTTTACCGTCTCCTCCGTACAATTCGATCGTTCTCCTGTTTCCCTCAGTTCCTGAAAATTTAATCGAAAAAGAACCATTGTTCGGATTCGGGAAAAGATTCACTTCTCCCTGCGACAACATCGGATCATTGATCCCTACCGCAGGAAGAGTCCCCTGCAGGTTGAAGATCCGCGTTTGATATGGGGCATTGCCGTATGCATACATGTACTGAAGCATTAATTTAGTACCCTGGTCTGAATTGAATATTACAGGAGCAGCGCCATTTTCATCCAATCGGGGAATGGCATTATTCTCATCAAGAAGGATCGTACCATCTTCGCGGATAACCCTGATATTGAAATTCTCGCCCGATTGACCGGAGATTGTGTCCCAGTCATATGCAATTAAGTATTCTATTGTCGTCGAATCCATATCAAAAAGTGAAGTCGTTACCCAATATATGCCATATATGCGGGCATCTGAATGAGGTGGAGATGGAAGCTGAAAGGTTTTAAAAAGAGAACCGTCCAGGTTATAAAGAGAAAAATGAGTGACGGAATTTCCCTCAAAAGAACTTTCATCAATGAACTTCGTTTGAGAATTACTCAATTTAACGACACCAAGAACAGCAGGGGTCTGAAAATCAAGTGAGATCTGGGAAAAACCCTTTACACAGATCAAAACGGCCAGAAACAACAGTAACTTTTTCATAATCTGTCATTTTAAGTTTGTGTTCTTAAATTTTATGAATAACCCTTCTCGCAGCAGATCCGCGAGGTATCAAAGTTGCAAAATATTTTATTCCACCTGCGTCCCACGTATAACCAACTCGTCAACCAACCGCTTTGCTCCGGCGTACCTGTCGATAATAAACAGGCAATACCGGATATCCAGGATGATATTACGGCATTGATCGGGATCGTACATCAGGTCGCTCTGCGTTCCTTCCCAGTTCCGGTCGAAATTCAGTCCGATCAACTGTCCGTCGGCATTCAGAACCGGACTTCCGGACATTCCGCCGGTGGTATGGTTGCCGGCAATAAATGAGATATGCAGGGTGCCGTCAGCGTCGGCATACCGGCCGAAATCCTTTTTCAGGAACATCTGGTGAAGCTTTTGAGGAATAGCATAATCGTAAACAGATGTATCCTCCTTTTGCAGGATCCCGTCGCTTGTGGTAAAATAGTTATAGCTCACTGCATCTGCCGGATTATAGCCCTTTACCTGTCCGTAGGAAACCCGCATGGTAAGGTTGGCATCGGGATAGAAACGTTTATCCTTCTGCATAGCCATTTGCGCGGCCATATAAATACGCTGGAGGCTGTCGATACGGTTGTTCAGCTTGTTCAAGGCGAAGGTCACGGTTTGTTCATACCTGTAATAAATGCCGGAACTGAGCTGGAAAGCCGGGTCTCTTTCAATCTTTCCGATGTCTTTTTTCCGAAATCCTGAAAGGAAGGTCATCATCCGGGTTGAATCCGTAAATAAGGATTCGGAGAACATATCATCTGCAAACCGGGAAAAATTTCCATCATATTTTTTAGAAATAGTGGAAAAACAA
>JAUZOW010000119.1 GCA_030706225.1 Bacteroidota bacterium
TAATGTTACTTCAAGTTTAGTGGAATCCGGGAAGGAACGGATATACATGAAAAGGATCTTGGCATCATTGGATTCAACAATCTGAGCAATCTCAGTCAGCACATAATCTTTTTCATTGATTTCAAGAACCAGAACGCCACCCGGATTGGAAACAGGCAAAACCGAAGCCAATGATTGCACCAGATGAGCCAGCGTTATAACGCCCAGGTATTGTTTTTTCTCATTCAGGACAGGAAGCAGGGTAAGCTTACCGGAGCCAAAAGCACGGATCACATCTGATACATGCTGACTTTCAATAACATATGATCTATCAAGAGAAATATGGTAATTTTCGATGGATTCATCGAAAGAATCCATGTTATAAATATCCGTATCACAAATCAGGCCCAGAAAATCCGCATCATTAACAACAGGGAGGTGGGCAACACGATATTCACCCATTATCGCCAGAGCTTGTTCTCCTGTATCCGAAGTCTTCAGTGAAGGAATCACATCCGATAAAAGTTGCTTTGCGATCATCTTTCAGTTTCGTCGTTTAAGATGCTAATATAACTAGAATATCTCAAACGACTTACTTTCCCGGTTTTCAGTGCTGTTTTCACAGCACAATTAGGCTCATGGGTATGAGTGCAATTTGCGTACTGGCAAAACGGGAGAAGCCGGTCCATTTCAGGGAAGCAGCGAGGGATTTCCTGTTTTTCAAAATCAATCAGACCAAATTCCTTGATGCCAGGAGTATCAATAATGAAACCTCCACTGGAAACCTCATACATTTCGGCAAAAGTCGTTGTATGACGTCCTTTGTGATGAACCTGGGAGATTTCCCCGACAATGGGATTAATGGAAGGATCCAAAGCATGGATCAGGGCTGATTTTCCTGCTCCTGAATAGCCTGCAAATAAACTGACCTTTGACGAAATATGCGTCCGGAGATCATCGATATTATCTCCCCGGAGAGCCGATACGGAATAGCAGGGATATCCTGCATCTGTATAGATTTCTTTCAACATTTTCTCCTGTTCTTCCAATTCCGGATCGTACAGATCTCTTTTATTAAAAATAAGGCTGGCCGGAATAAAATAACCGGTAGCTGTAACCAGGAAACGATCAATAAATCCTGTGGAAGTTCTGGGTAATGCAAGAGTTACGATTAGGTAAGCATGGTCGATGTTTGCAGCAAGAATATGGGTAATCTTCGAGAGTTTGGTAGCCTTTCGGATGATATAGTTCTCCCGTTCAAGAATTTCCGTAATTAACCCGGTTTCTTTATCCGGCATTATTTCGAAGATTACATGATCTCCGATAGCAACCGGGTTTGTGGAACGCAATCCGCGTATGCGGAACTGCCCTTTCAGTTTGCAGTCCGTCTTCCGGCCTTCTTCATTCAGGACAGTAATCCAGCTTCCCGTCGATTTAACGACAATTCCTTTCAAGAGAGGTTAACTTGGAAAGTTATAATGCTTTTTAACCGGTTTCTGAATATCCCAGACACACTCAAGACCGTCTTCAAATATCACGAAATCGCCCGGAACAATAGAATAATTCCCTTCCTTTGTTTCAATAATCACCTCTCCTTCCAGGAAAAGGCATTCTTCGTCACCATCATAAACATGTTCAAACCGGGATACCCCTTTTTTCCAGATTGGCCACTTTTTTATGTTTCTTTCTTTTATTTCAGCTTCACTGAGTTTCTGAATGATAACTTTTGCCATAAAATCCGATTTAATCTCATGGTAAAGATATAAATTCTATACCATCGCATAAACTTTTCCGGGGATGCTTTTTACAATTCCCTCAAATTCAAGATTGAGCAGAGCAGCAGAAACGACACTCATTTTCAGTCCGGCTTCTATGCAGAGGTCATCAATTCCTGTTTCACCTTTATTTTGCAGGATATCAACGATTTTCTTTTCATTACCGGTCAGTTCGATAAATAATTTTCGTTGAACAGGTGGCCGGGCAATGTTATCAGGATCCCATCCCATCATGTACCGGATATCCTGAGCCGATTGAACCAGAGCTGCTTTATTGGTGCGGATCAAACGGTTTGTCCCTTCGGAGTACTGATCTGTAATTCTTCCGGGAACGGCAAAGACATCACGGTTGTATGAGTTGGCAATTTCGGCAGTGATCAGAGCGCCACCTTTCCCGGCTGCTTCAACAACCACGACAGCATCGCACAATCCTGCAATGATCCGGTTCCTGCTGGGAAAATTTTCCCGGTCGGGAATTGTACCGCTTGGAAAATCAGTTAGTAATCCTCCCTGGTTGATCATCTTTTCTGCCAGGGAACGGTGGGTTTCGGGATAGATCCGGTCGAGGCCATGTCCAAGAACAGCAATGGTTGTCATATTCTGTTCGAGGGAAGCCCGATGAGCACATCCATCAATGCCATAAGCCAGACCTGAAACGATCAGGGTGTCGGGTCCCGATAACCCAGCCACCAGATCATGGCAAACCTCCCGTCCATAATCGGTAGCCCTTCGCGTTCCCACGATCGCAATAACCCTTCTTGCGTTCAGATCAGCATTTCCCTTGAAATACATCAGGACGGGAGAATCCAGACAATTTTTCAGACGGACCGGATAGCCGGGATCCATAAAGAACAGGGGACGGATTCTGTGTTTCTTAATAAAGCGCAGCTCTTTTTCAGCAAAAGTCATCGCTTCCGGATCATCCAGAGCATTGTAGAGATGCCTCCCGACTCTGGGAATCCTTTGAATAAATTTCCTCTTTTCACGAAAGACTGCCTGTGCGCTTCCGCAATGACGTACCAGCTTTTTCCCCAAAACATCACCGATACCCGAAACCCGGGTAAGAGCTATCTGATATAACAGTGCTTCTTCATCCATCGGATATACTTCTTTTTTCTCAGTTTTTCAGATTAATCCGCTTATTTGTGAAAAAGTGATATAAAAAGTTGAAAAAAATAATATTGATTCCGGTTTCCGAGTAGTTACATTTGTAATAAACGAACCGTCATGGAAGAAAAAACGGTTCTCATATGTCCTTTAGACTGGGGAATTGGTCATGCGACCCGATGTGTACCGGTTATCCGAAAATTCATGGAAGCCGGTTTCCACGTTGTTATTGCTGCTGATGGCAGGCCTCTGAGTTTTTTAAAAAGAGAATTCCCAAACTGTGATTTCATAACTTTTCGCGGAGTCAAGGTTACTTACTCCCGAAGCCGGTGGCTTCTTCTCAAGCTTTGCATTCTGTCACCCCGTCTCTTATACGGAATCTTCAGGGAACATCGGGACCTTCGACGGATTCTCCGGGAAACAAGAGCCGGAATTGTGGTTTCTGACAACCGCTATGGCCTTTGGAACCGCTCAGTTCGTACGGTTTTTATTACGCACCAGATCAATATCCAGTTGCCGGAAAACATAAAGTTCCTGCAGGGATTTGTCAACAAGGTCCTTCTTTCTTTCATCCGAAGGTTCGATGAATGCTGGATTGCTGATTTTGAAATGCACCAGGGACTGGCGGGTAAGCTCACGCATCCTCTCCCATCCTCACTATCCAATGCATATTATATCGGCACTCTTTCCCGTTTTTATAATGAGAAAAATCAACCCGATGTAAGCGGTCCTCCACAGTTTGAGCTGCTGGTACTTCTTTCCGGACCTGAACCCCAACGGACGATTTTAGAGGAAAAGATTCTCAGCAGTCTGGAAGAATCGGCATTTCACTCTATAGTGATCTCAGGAAAGACAGAAGAAATTTCGGAATATGTCATAAATGAAAGGATCTGGGTATTTTCTCACCTGGAAACTTCCCGGATGAAAAAAGTCCTGAAAGAAAGCGGAATGGTGATTTGCCGTTCAGGATATTCCAGTATTATGGATCTGGTCACCGTCGGGAAACGGGCTGTCCTTATACCGACACCTGGCCAGCCTGAGCAGGAATACCTGGCTCATTATCTTCTGGAAAAGAAAATCTTTTTTTCTGTACCACAAAAAGATTTTGATCTTCTTTATGCAATTGAGATGTCGAAAAACTATCCCGGGATGGTACTCCGGAATGATCTGAAAGTACTGGAAGAGCGAATCAGGTTTTTCCTGCCGTCTTCTTCCTGAATTTCCCTTTTGAATACAGGAGAAAAAGAATTCCTGCCATGATGAACGGGATACTGAACAACTGCCCGAGATTCAATGTCATATTGTTTTCGAATCCGACCTGGGGTTCTTTTAAGAATTCTATCAGGAACCTCATTCCGAAAACGAGGATCATGAACATCCCGAAAATATATCCTTCAGCGGGTTTCCCCTTTTTCTTATAATAATACCAAATAAGATAGAAGAAAATAAGAAGGTATGAAAGTCCTTCATAGATCTGTGTGGGATGTCTGGGATCAAGAGCTTCAGCCGGGTTCTGGGAACGAAGGAAATAAAAGCCCCAGGGAAGTGCAGTGGGGACTCCGTAAATTTCTGAATTCATCAGGTTTCCCATACGAATCAGAAATCCGGCTAAAGCAGTAACCATTACAATCCGGTCCATGACCCATAAAAATGACATTTTCTTTACCCGGCTGAAAATAAGCAGGGTAATGATGATTCCGATAGCCGCACCATGGCTGGCAAGCCCGCCTTCCCATATCATCAGGATCTTGACCGGATGGGCAAGATAATAAGAAGGTTCATAGAAAAGGCAATGTCCAAGCCTGGCTCCAATAACTGTACCAATAATCATATAAGTGGTAAGCTGGTCAAGAACTTTGACAGGGATTTTTTCCTTTTCAAAAGCTTTCAGCAAGATAAGATATCCGAAAAAGAAACCGGCAGCAAACAGCAATCCGTACCAGCGAATCGCAAATCCGCCAATTCTGAATATTTCCGGCGAGACATTCCAGTGAATGAAAATTAAATGCATAAGGCTGATTAATATCTCTTCAACTGCCTGTTAAACACGCTTTCCGCTTTGGAAGCAAGTGACGGTTGATGATTTTCTGTAGTTACCATTGCAATCCTGCGCAACATACCCAGGTTTGTTTCAATATCATCCTTGAATTCTTCCCTGTATTTTATATCAAAAGAATAATAATAATTCAGATTTTGATTGAATACCGTAATAAGCCTGTCGATCAATGGATTAGCCTTATCAGGTCTTCCTGCCTTATAATATTCTTCAGCATAGGGAAGATCAAACATATCGAACGGAAATTTGGATTCAGGGAAATATTTAAAATATGCATCCATGATCTCCACTGCCTTTTCAGGCTTTCCGATACGATTCAATGCCTGAGCGGTCCTGAGCATATTGGTTTTCGGGCGTACTGAATTGCTAAGACTTTCCGGATCTACATAAACATGAGGGGAATTCAGATTGCCATACTTGCATTTATTGGTCAGGATATCAAAAGAGGTCAAGGGATCAACACCTCCCATTCCAGGGATATAATCTTCCTTGGCAGCTTTGACAGGCATCAGTTTATATACCCAACCCTGAACGAGGCAGAAAGAGTCCACTGCAAAACAATGAGCAACACTCCCCGGTGAAGCAAAATAGATTGGGCGTTTCCAGTCACAACCTGCAATGATATCAAGCATCATAAGGTCATTCTTGTAAAGCTGATTGGATTTTATTGTCCAGCAGATGGAATCCACCATCTGGTGCCGGAGATATTTGGGAACGATCCCGTATTTGACACAGGCTGCCGAGTCAACCGTAATCTTGATCTTTTTTGAAGGGAAGAATTTCATTTTCTGCCCATTGGATAAAGTCAGGAAAGTTTGAGGATCATTACTGTGAATAAATTTCATCAGATCCTTTAACTCAACATAGCCCTTATAACCTGTATCATAAAATGGAATAATGTCATTGGTTCCGTCCCGGTACTGTTCTTTTGACAATGTAAAAGGCAATGGATCTGAATTGTACATCTTTTTATACATCTGATCGATGTACCAGGAACCGGATGCCAGCATCAGGTTTACCACCCTGACATCGGTTTTGATACCTTCTACCTCCTGGTCATACCAGAGAGGGAAAGTATCATTATCGCCATTGGTAAACACAATTCCATCTTTATCGCACGAATTCAGGTAACCGGCAGCAAAATCACGGCAGGCATATTTTCCTGACCGGTCATGATCATTCCAGTTTTCCTTTGCCATAATTCCCGGGACAAGCAATAAGACCAGCAAGGTCACCAGTCCAATGGAAAGCATTTCCTTTTTCAGATATTTATTCAATAATCCGATCAGGTAAATAACACCCAGTCCGATCCATATAGCATAGGCATAAGTGGATCCCGCATAGGCGTAATCCCTTTCACGGGGTTCAAATGGCTGTTGGTTCAGGTAAATGACAATGGCTACGCCCGTCATCAGGAAAAGCAGGCCAACAATGATACTTCCCTTATAATCTTTTTTAACCTGGAAGAATAAGCCGATCAAACCCAAAAGCAGTGGCAACATGTAAAACTTATTGGTAGCCCTGTTTTTCAAGCTGTCGGGAAGATCTGTCTGGCTGTGTCCCAGACGTGCTTTATCCATAAAAGGGATCCCGGTAATCCAGTTGCCATTCTGGATCCCGCCATACCCCTGGACGTCATTCTGTCGTCCGCAATAATTCCAGAGTAAGTAACGGAAGTACATATAACCCACCTGGTAGGAGAAGAAGAATTTCAGGTTTTCCCCGAAGGTCGGCCGGTTGAGGGTTTCGGTTTTACCATCCTGATCTGTAACAGAAACAGGTACACCCGGACCTCCCCAGTTTCTGTAAAATTCATCCGCACCTTTCCTTTGATTGCTCCACATTCTGGGGAAAATCGTTGTAAACTTTTTGTCGAAAACAGGCTTTGTGCTTTTCCTGTCATCAATTACAATATATTTTCCGGAAGCAGGATCTTTTTGATAAACCGGTTTCCCGTCAGTATAATCGACAACCGGAGCAGTGTAATACTGTCCATACCAAAGTGGCCAATCGCCATATTGCTCACGGTTAAGATAAGAAAGAAGGCTGATGGCATTTTTAGGTGCATTCTCATTGATCGGAGTTCCGGCATTGGCGCGGATCACCAACATCAAAAATGATGAATATCCTATCAACAGAAAAGCTACAGACAACAGCGCCGTGTTCATAGCAATATGATTCTTTTTATGGGTAAACCAGATACTCCATATCAGAAGTCCGATGAACAAAATAAAGTAAAAGATTGTCCCTGAATTGAACGGTAACCCGAATCCATTCACGAACATCAATTCAAATCTGGCAGAAAGATCCACAACCCCCGGAATGATTACATACATAATAAAAGCAAGGATCAGGATAGAAATAGCCAGAGTAATAAACATTCCTTTCTTTGTGGGTTGTTTAAATTTCCTGAAATAAAAAACAAAGCAGATGGCCGGGATTACAAGAAGGTTTAGCAGGTGAACACCGATCGCCAGGCCCATGAGATAAGCGATAAATACTATCCAGCGTAAGTTGTGTTTTTCATCAGCTACACTGTCCCATTTGAGGATTGCCCAGAAAGTAAGAGCGGTAAAGAAGGAGGACATTGCATATACTTCTCCTTCTTCTGCCGAAAACCAGAATGAATCGGTAAAGGTGTAAGCCAGAGATCCGATAACGCCGGCAGCCAGAACAGTCAAAGACTGTCCGCGTGTCAATTCGCTTTCATTTCCAAAGATCTTTCTGGCCAGTAATGTAATAGACCAGAAAAGGAACAGAATTGTAAATCCACTGGCAAGTGCCGACATAATATTAACCATCCGCGCTACATGAGTAACATCACCAAAGGCGAACAGAGAGAAGAATCTTCCGAGCATCTGGAACAGGGGTGCTCCGGGGGGATGACCAACCTGCAGTTTATATCCAGTTGCAATATATTCACCACAATCCCACCAGCTTGCAGTGGGTTCAATGGTCAAAATGTAGACAGTCGAGGCAATTAGGAATACGATCCAACCTATTATGTTATTAAGTCTTGAAAATTTTTTCATGCTCGGAAACTGAGTATTTTTCGGCTAAAATACAAAATACTCCGGAACGTAGAGTTTGAATCAAAAAAACCACTATCTTTGTTGCCATCAACACCTTTTTTCAGGTGCGTTTTTTTTGTCCCATGGTGTAAAGGCAGCACAAGAGATTTTGGTTCTCTTGGTCCAGGTTCGAATCCCGGTGGGACAACAAATGCAAAGTGCAAA